>NZ_JBGOOD010000040.1:0-47226 GCF_041439475.1 Vibrio sp. 1S139 | reverse complement strand
TCCAGCTAAATATCCGTTTAGATTCAAACAGTAATGCTTATCCGAACGGCATTGAGATGTTTATCTAGGTTTTTTTTACGCCTGAAGAAAAGCGGATTAATTAATGATTCTAACCACGTCCGTGAGGCGAATCTAAATCCAGATCAGGCCCTTTAGGCACCACTTGAGTCGGGTTGATGCCCGTATGGCTGTAATAGTAGTGGCGCTTGATGTGGTAGAAATCCGTCGTCTCTTTAATACCCTCTATTTGATAGAGCTCTTTTAGATAACCTTGGATATGTTTGTAATCCGCAATTCGTTGCTTGTTACACTTGAAGTGACCCACATACACAGCATCGAATCGAACCAAGGTCGTGAACAACCGCCAATCCGCTTCAGTAATCTGCTCTCCCGCTAAATAACGTTTCTCACTAAGATGCGCATCCACTTTATCTAACGCTTCAAATAACGCTTCATACGCCTCTTCGTAGGCTTCTTGTGTTGTCGCAAAGCCGGTTCGGTATACGCCGTTGTTGATGTTTGGGTAGATATAATCATTCCACTCATCAATCTTCTTGGACAACTCCCACGGGTAGTAATCATCGGTGTTACCCGTTAGCTCGTTAAACTCTGAGTTAAACATGCGAATGATTTCAGACGACTCGTTACTCACAATGGTGTTGGTTTTCTTATCCCACAGCACAGGTACCGTTACTCTACCCGAGTAGTCAGGCTTGGCTTGAGTGTAGATTTGGTGCATGCGGGTATGGCCAAATAGAGGTTCAGGTAACCCCATTTGCCAACCTTCACTCATCATGTCTGGGCAAACAACCGTCACGTCAATGTGATCGGTTAGGTCTTTCAGCTCACGGAAGATAAGGGTTCGGTGCGCCCAAGGGCAAGCCAATGATACGTATAAGTGATAACGGCCGCTTTCAGGCTCAAACTGCGCGCCCGGTTTGTTCTCTATCCAGTGACGAAAGCCCGCATCTTCACGAACAAACTTACCACCGCTTTCTTTGGTGTCGTACCACACATCGTGCCAAACACCTTCAACTAACTTACCCATATCCAAACCTCTGTCATCGAAACTTTTCTCTAGTATAAAAAAAGCCAACTTTTTCAAAACTAGAAGAAGTTGGCTTAGTTGTTCGAATATTTTGATGAAGCTTGTTGAGCGAACCAATAAGCCTAAGACAAAAAAAGCGCGACTCTAATAACTAGTCGCGCTTAAGCCTGTCACAGGCTGAACCGTTTTAAATAGGCTTTAGACTTGTACGTGCAAGCAAGATACTGCGTGAACGTCATCGCCTTGAATCGTTGGCTTAGTTTGCGCACACGCCTCTGTTGCTTGTGGGCAACGAGTACGGAACACACAACCTGATGGCGGATTGATTGGCGATGGGAGATCACCTTCCAACATCTGAATGGTTTTGCTGCGCTCTAAGCGTGGGTCTGGAATTGGAACTGCAGACATCAACGCTTTGGTGTATGGGTGCTTAGGATCAGAGAACAATGCATCTGATTCGCCAAGTTCTACCGCATTACCTAGGTACATCACCAATACGCGATCAGAGATGTGTTTAACAACCGACAAATCGTGCGCGATGAATACCAAAGACAAACCTAGCTCTTTTTGTAGCTCCTTCAGAAGGTTAACTACTTGAGCTTGGATAGATACATCCAGTGCAGAAACAGGTTCATCACAGATGATCATCTTAGGTTTCAAGATAAGCGCACGTGCAATACCAATACGCTGACACTGACCACCAGAGAATTCATGAGGGTAACGGTTGATTACGTTGGGTAGTAGACCAACCTTTGCCATCATCTCTTTAACTCTGTCCTTCACTTCTTGTTTAGAAAGTTCAGGGAAGAAAGTCTCTAGAGGCTCAGCAATAATATCGCCTACTGACATACGTGGGTTAAGCGATGCTAGCGGGTCTTGGAAGATCATCTGAATCTCTTTACGAGTCTCACGACGCTTCACTTCCTGCATCTTAGTTAGGTCTTGACCTAACCACATCACTTGACCTTCAGTCGCTTCAACCAAGCCGATAATCGCACGGGCAAAAGTCGACTTACCACAACCAGACTCACCTACTACACCCAGAGTCTCTCCTTCGTAAAGGTGAACATCAACACCATCAACCGCTTTAAGGTTTGATGGTTTTGCCCAAGGCCAAGCAGACTTAGCTGCAATGCTAAAGTGAACTTTCAGGTCTTTAATATCTAATAGTAATTCTTTACTCATTTTGTCCAAGTCTCCCAATCTGAAAAACAAGCACGCTGACGGTCTTTAGCAAATGGCTGCAAAATCGGTGCTTCTTGCTTACAACGGTCCATTACACGGTGACAACGGTCTTGGTAAGGACAACCTGTTGGTAGGCGAAGTAAGTTAGGTGGGTTACCTGGAATCGTCGGTAGAATTTCACCTTCGGTATCCAAACGAGGAATCGCTTTAAGCAGGCCTTCCGCATATGGGTGGCTTGGCTCGTAGAAGATTTCATCAACCGTGCCGTACTCCATTGTACGACCCGCGTACATCACAAGTACTTTGTCACATGAGCCAGCAACAACACCCAAGTCATGGGTGATCATGATGATTGCCGTATTGAACTCATCTTTAAGTTCGTTCAGCAATTCCATGATTTGCGCTTGAATGGTTACATCCAGTGCCGTTGTTGGTTCATCAGCGATAAGTAATTTAGGACGACACAGCAGTGCCATTGCGATCATCACACGCTGACGCATACCGCCAGAAAATTCGTGTGGGTACATGGTGATACGCTTACGTGCTTCAGGGATTTTAACCGCTTCAAGCATGCGTACTGATTCTTCAAACGCCTCTGCTTTACCCATGCCTTTGTGCAGCATAAGTACTTCCATCAACTGATCACTTACTTTCATGTAAGGGTTCAGTGACGTCATTGGATCTTGGAAGATCATTGCGATCTGTTCAGCACGAACCTTGTTCAGCGCTTTTTCAGGCAGGTTGAGGATTTCATTGCCTTCAAACTTTGCACTGCCTGAGATGATGCCGTTTTTAGCCAGCAGCCCCATCAGTGCAAATACCGTTTGTGATTTACCTGAACCCGACTCACCAACAATACCCAGCGTTTCGCCTTGGTTAAGTGAGAAGTTCAAGTCGTTTACTGCGGTTACGATACCATCTTGCGTGGTAAATTCGACGCGCAGATCTTTGACATCTAATAAGCTCATTATTGCTTCCTTAATCTTTTATAGCTTTTAATTGCTATTTCGTTATCTGTCTTTTGGATCAAGCGCGTCGCGCAGACCATCACCTACGTAGTTAAAGCAGAACAGCGTAACTACCATGAATGCCGCAGGGAATGTTAATTGCCAGATTGCAACTTCCATTGTTTGCGAGCCTTCTTGAAGCAATGCGCCCCAGCTTGTCATAGGCTCTTGAACACCAAGACCAAGGAAAGATAAGAATGATTCTGTAAGGATCATGCTTGGAATAAGCAGCGTAGAATAAACCGCTACGATACCCAGTACGTTCGGTACGATGTGACGTGTAATGATCTTCCATTTGCTTACACCACATACGTGTGCGGCTTCAATGAACTCTTTACTACGCAAGCTCAGCGTTTGACCACGTACAATACGCGCCATATCTAGCCAAGCAATCGCACCAATAGCAACGAAGATTAGGATGATGTTACGACCAAAGAACGTTACCAGGACGATTACTAGGAACATAAATGGTACCGCGTACAAGATCTCTAGGATACGCATCATCACTCGGTCAGTACGACCGCCGATGAAACCTGAAGCTGCACCGTAAAGCGTACCAATCAGTACCGCTACGAATGCGCCCATCACACCAACCATCAATGAGATACGACCACCGATAAGAGTACGAACGTACAAATCACGGCCTAAGCTATCAGTACCAAACCAGTGGTCCGCGCTTGGCGCTGCATGCATTGCGTACCAGTCAGTATCATCATAAGTGTACTGAGCAAGCATCGGTAAGAAGATAACCGCCAGTACCATAAGCGTAAGAATAAACAGGCTTACCATTGCCGCTTTGTTTCGCATAAAACGAATGCGGGCATCCTGCCACAAACTGCGACCTTCAATCTCTAAGCTCTCAGAGAACTTTTCGATCGCTTCTAAATTTTCTTTTTTCTTCAACATAACCATGCGTCCCTGTTAGTAGCGAATTTTCGGGTCAATTAGCGCTAGCAAAATATCAACGATTGCGTTGAACAAGATGAATAGGAAACCAATCAAGATGGTTACACCCATTACTAGCGAGTAGTCACGGTTAAACGCGGCGTTAACAAACAGCTTGCCGATACCTGGTAGGCCGAAGATGGTTTCAACAACAACAGAACCTGTAATGATACCTACAAACGCAGGTCCCATATAAGAAACGACAGGCAGCAGTGCTGGCTTCAGTGCATGTTTTAGAACGATGTAACGGTAACTTAGGCCTTTTGCACGAGCAGTTCGGATAAAGTTACTGTTTAGCGTTTCAATCATGCTACCGCGAGTAATACGAGCAAATGTGGCTACATAAAGAAGAGACATCGCGATAACTGGCAGGACGATGTACATATAAGTACCGCCGTGCCAACCACCTGCTGGGAATATGTTCCAGTGCAGAGAGAACAGGTAAATAAGCGCTGGAGCCAACACGAAGGATGGCATTACTACCCCGAGCATAGCGGTCGACATTATGGTGTAGTCAATCCAGGTGTTGTGCTTCAAGGCGGCAATCGTTCCGACCGATACTCCCATAATCAGGGTAAAGATAAAGGCAATAAAACCTACCTTCGCAGATACTGGAAGTGCGACTGCGATCAGCTCATTTACGGTGTAATCTTGATATTTGAATGATGGACCAAAGTCACCTTGAACGATGTTAGTCAAGTACGTGGTGTACTGTTCAAATACAGGTTTATCTAAGCCGTATTTAGCTTCGATGTTAGCCATAACTTCTGGCGGTAATGGGCGTTCGCTCGAAAACGGGTTACCCGGTGCAAAACGCATGAGAAAGAAAGATATAGTGATCAACACCAACATGGTTGGAATCGCTTCGAATATCCTTTTCATAATGAATTTAAGCATAAACTCACTCTTTTCAGTCTGTGACAATTAAAAATTAAATAGACACTGCGTGCGATTTCTCGCACACAGGTCTAAGTTAGTTATATTTTATTTTTATAGGAGGTTATTTTGCTTTGATATAAAGATCTTTTGAATAGATCTTATCTTCGGCGTTACCTTCTGGGTAACCACCTAGCTGAGGTGATACAAGACGTGTTGTAACGTACTGGTAGACTGGAGCAATTGGCATGTCTTTAGCTAGCAATTTTTCTGCTTCGATGTATAGCTTAGTACGCTCTTCTTCTGAAGTAGAGCTTAGTGCTTTATCGATAATCTTGTCATAGTCTGCGCTCTTATAGTGCTGACCAGCAGTTGTATTTTGGCTAACCATCAATGTTAGGAATGAAGATGCTTCATTGTAGTCACCACACCAACCTGCACGAGCAACGTCAAAGTTACCAGTATCTTTACTGTCTAGATATGATTTCCACTCTTGGTTTTCGAGTTTCGCGTTAATACCAAGCTCTTTCTTCCACATTGATGCGATTGCTACAGCAAGCTTCTTGTGGTTTTCAGACGTGTTGTAAAGCAGGTTGAATTCAAGTGGGTTGCTCTTCGTGTAGCCCGCTTCTTCAAGAAGACGCTTCGCTTCAGCAATACGCTCTTTTTGAGAAAGTTGACCATACTCTGGAGTTACCGGGTCAAAACCAGCAGTAATTTCAGGAGTCAAGAAGTAAGCTGGTTTTTGACCTTGACCAAGAATCGCTTTCGTCACGATGTCACGATCCATCGCATAAGACATTGCTTTACGAACACGTACGTCGTCGAAAGGTGCTTTCTGAGCATTAAATTGGTAGTAATAAGTACACAGGTTACCCTTAATGTTTACATCTTCTGGGTATTCTTTCTGTAAGCGACGGAAGTGCTCGTTAGGAACTTCGTATGTGAAATCTAGTTCGCCAGAGAGGAAGCGGTTCATTTCCGCTACTTGGTTTTCGATTGGTAGGAATGTTACTGTGTTAAGAACTGTATGTTCGTTATCCCAATAATTTTCGTTGCGTACTAGTTCAAGACGCTCGTTAACTACCCATTGATTTGGAACAAACGCACCATTACCAACAAAGTTTTCAGGCTTAGTCCACTGGTCACCGAATTTTTCAACAGTTGCTTTATGTACTGGCTTCACTGTTGTGTGACCCATCATCATTACGAAATATGGGACAGCTGTATCTAAAGTCACTTCTAACGTGTAGTCATCTAAAGCTTTAACGCCTAGTTCACTCTTGTCTTTCTTACCCGCAACGATGTCTTTCGCATTCGCCATCTTGGTATATTCCATGTACCAAGCGTATGGAGAAGCAGTTAAAGGATCAACCGCACGTTGGAAGCTGTAAACGAAGTCATTTGCCGTTACAGGATCGCCGTTAGACCATTTAGCATCTTTGCGCAGGTGGAATGTGAATGTTTTGTTGTCTGTCGTTTCCCAGCTTTCAGCTACTCCTGGGATAGTATTGCCGTCGCCATCTTGGTTCACTAAACCTTCTAGAAGGTCACGAATTACGTGAGATTCTGGTACACCTTGAGATTTGTGAGGGTCGAGTGTTGCTACTTCAGTACCATTACCGCGAACCAGTTCCTGAACTTTTGCCAGTTCTGTGCCTGCTGGAACTTCAGCAGCGATAGAAAGAGTAGAAGAGGCAGCCACTGCCAAACCAGCACCTAGAAGAAGGGCCTGAGTGATTTTATTCTTGTACATTTAATAAACTCCAAGTTTTATGTATTGCATCCATGACTTCTTTGCTTGGTTCACTGAACGGCAGTGATTTAGATTTATTTAGCTCAAAATTTAAGCATAAAAATCTAAAACCTTACAAAGATTGAGGCACACACTATCAACCATTGAAGTAATTTGCCACAAACAAGTCGCAAAAAATCGGATAATTCTCCGAAATACTTAAGGTATCAGTGTTAATATCTAAAAAACCCCAAATCAGTAGTGACTTACATAGAGGGATTAATTAACAAACAGCCTTTAGTGTTGATGTGTCTGTGTTGATGCTTTTTTTTAGCATCTTATGCTAGAACACTGAGCGCAAATTAACATTAATGCCACATGAAATCTAATTGCACATCACATATCACCTAAACCGTCTACACTATTTGTGAGGATAATCACTTTATACAAGACAGCATAATGCTCTGCACCAAACCGGGTTATCCAATGCACCAATCAAGACAAAATTACGCGCTGAATTTATATGCAACCACAATGAATTGTCATTTATCAAATCAATGATTATCTATAAATAGATTTATAGCAGGTACAAAAAAACCGACCTAAGTGGTCGGTTTTTGACTGTCTCATATACAAATGAGTAAATGCTGAAGCAACATCACTTTAAGAGAAATTACTTCTCCCAGCGTTCCGCTGCTTTCGTGTCTGAATCACGAGAATCAACCCAACGCGTCGTTTCGGTCGTGCGTTCCTTTTTCCAAAAGGGAGCCTTGGTTTTCAGGAAGTCCATAACGAATTCACAGGCTTCAAATGCAGCACCACGGTGTGCACTGGATACACCAACGTAAACAATCTGGTCGCCGATATCTAAGTCACCTACACGGTGGATAACACGCATCTTCTGAATAGGCCAGCGAGCCTCAGCTTGGTCACAGATCTCGCTCAGTGATTTCTCTGTCATACCCGGGTAGTGCTCCAGAGACAAACCTATCACATTGTCGCCAAGGTTCATGTCGCGCACTTTACCAACGAACGTCACAATCGCTCCGGCAGCTGTACCTTGAGCCAAGTAGTCGTATTCGTCGCCTACATAGAAATCCTCAGCTGTCACTAATACTCTTGGATCCATGCTTAGCCTCCAGTCACTGGTGGGAAGAAAGCAACTTCATCACCGTCTTTCACTTCAGTCGTCAAAGGCACGATAGATTGGTTAAGCGCAGCCAGAAGCTTCCCCTCTTCCAATGCGATATCCCATTTGCCTTCTTGTGTCACAAGATGACTACGAATCGCTTCAATCGTCTTAAATTGTGCATCAACTTCAACGCTGTCCACACCAACAAGTTCACGAGTTTGAGCAAAGAAAAGTACTGTAATCATGACTCCACCTTAAAGTGACCAGATTTACCACCTGTCTTCTCTAGCAGGCGCACGTTTTCGATAACAATGTCTTTCTGAACAGCTTTACACATATCGTAAATCGTTAACGCAGCCACAGAAGCAGCCGTTAGCGCTTCCATCTCTACGCCCGTCTTACCCGCAAGCTTACAAACAGATTCGATGCGAACCTTGTTTTCAGACTCGATAGCTTCAAGCTGCACTTCTACTTTAGTTAATAGCAGAGGGTGACACAGGGGAATCAGATCCCACGTCTTCTTCGCCGCTTGAATACCCGCAATACGTGCCGTTGCGAAAACATCACCTTTATGGTGGCTACCAGAGACAATCAGCTCTAGCGTTTCTGCCGACATTTGAACGAAGGCTTCCGCTCTCGCTTCACGTACTGTTTCCGCTTTAGCCGATACATCGACCATGTTTGCTTCGCCAGACGCGTTAATGTGTGTAAATTGGCTCATACTCAAACCGCCTTATACAGAAAGGTGTGGCATGAAGTTACAAGGACGGTGGCTAGCATCCATCTGTTGCTTGATGATCTTAGTCCAACCGGTGCGGCAAGCGCCTGTAGAACCTGGCATCGCAAAGATAACCGTGTGGTTAGCAAAACCCGCAATCGCACGAGATTGAATTGTCGAAGTACCGATCTCTTCGTAAGATACTTGACGGAATAGCTCACCAAAGCCTTCTACTTCTTTGTCGAACAGTGGCTTAAGCGCTTCAGGCGTGCTGTCACGAGAAGTGAAACCAGTACCACCCGTGATCATGATAGCTTGTACGCTTTCATCAGCGATCCATTTAGATACGATCGCACGGATCTTGTACATGTCATCAATAACGATTTGCTTATCAACCACGTTGTGACCCGCTTCTTTAGCATGCTCTGCTAGGTAACCGCCTGAAGTGTCGTTTTCTTCTGTACGAGTATCTGAAACCGTTAGTACTGCGATGTTTGCTGCTTGGAATTTGCTTTCTGCGTGACCCATTTGTTCACCTATATAAATTTTTCATTAGACTGATTCGCCCAGCCTGAAGAAGCTGAGCGATAAAATGCTTTAGAGTATATAGCGGGTTAACCGCCGATTGACGCCAAGTTTGGAGTCATGCCGCTGTTGCCATCATGCAAGAAGTGGCTAACGGACTTGGTTTGAAGCTGAGCCTGAATTCGATCAATGAGCTCTTGCTCTTGTTGATCTTCTTGAATTAGATCTCTCAGTTCAACACCATGGTCGCCAAACAGACATAAGTGAAGTTTACCGGTCGCAGAAACACGCAGTCGGTTACAACTCTCACAAAAGTCTTTCTCGTAAGGCATGATCAAACCGATTTCACCCTTGTAGTCTGGGTGGACAAACACTTGTGCTGGGCCATCATTAACAGCTTTGACTTTTAACAGCCAACCATTAGCAATAAGCTGGTTGCGGATCGCAACGCCAGACACATGGTGTTTATCGAACAACTCGTCCATCTCGCCGGTTTTCATCAGCTCGATAAAACGTAATTGAATAGGTTTGTCTTTGATCCAATTAAGGAAGGCTGGTAATTCCTGACTATTGAGGTCTTTCATCAATACGACGTTGACTTTGACTTGTTCAAAGCCAACCTCAAACGCTTTATCAATGCCTCGCATAACCTCTGTAAACTTATTCTCACCAGTGATCTGATGGAACATGCGCGAATCTAAGCTATCCACGCTCACGTTTATATGGGTTAAACCAGCATCACGCCATTGCCCTACTTGTTTCTCCATGCGGTAGCCATTGGTTGTCGTGGCTACTTTTTCGATGCCTGGAGTAGAAGCAACAGTATGTATGATTTCAGGAAAGTCTTTACGCAGACTCGGCTCTCCGCCTGTAATGCGGATCTTTGAGGTACCACAATCTGCAAACGCTTTAACAACGCGTTTGATCTCGGGAACACTTAAAAAAGACGAGTTTTTTTGCCCTGACGGTTTGTAACCATCTGGCAAGCAGTAAGTACATTTAAAGTTACAGACGTCTGTAACCGACAAGCGCAAGTAATAAAACTTGCGATGGAATCTATCTTCGAATTGTTGCGCCACGGAACACCTTTCCAAACACGGGAGGCATAATCATTTCCAATTAAGCCCTTGTGACAACATGTCACTGGCTCTTGATGCGTATCGGTACAGCAAATACCACTGTGCGACTTAGCATGCGAGAGCTCGGAGTTATGGCAACTGAGCGTTATATTCACACGCGCAGTAGCTGAGTAATAAAATACTTAATATTTGTACGTGAATCTAGCTCTGATGGTAAAAAACGGGTCACATCGGCAAAAAAAACGTATCAAACGCTCAAAATAACTCTTGTTGAGTATATAGCGAGAAGCATTTAACCTAAATTATAGTTGGTAATAACCTAACAAGAACAATAAATGAATATTTACTCTTCAAAGAAAGTCGTAGCAATCGGCGGTGGCCATGGCTTAGGTCGCATGTTAGCTGCATTAAAAGACTTTGGTAACAACGCAACTGGCATTGTTGCAACGACAGATAACGGCGGTTCCACCGGACGTATTAGAGATTGCCAAGGTGGCATCGCATGGGGAGATACACGCAACTGTATCAACCAATTAATCACAGAGCCTTCAATCAGTTCGATGATGTTCGAATACCGCTTTCGTGGTCAAGGTGAGCTAGACGGTCATAACTTGGGTAACCTAATGCTGACGGCGTTAGACAACCTTTCCGTTCGCCCATTGGAAGCAATTAACCTGATTCGAAATATGCTCAAGGTCGATGTCAATATCGTGCCGATGACTGAGCATCCTTCAGACCTCACGGCTCTATCAATGGACGGCCGCTGGGTTACCGGCGAAACCAACGTTGATGACATGACGGAAAAGCTGCGCATGATGGACTTGTCTCCAGAAGTGCCAGCAACCAAAGAAGCCGTTGCTGCCGTTGAGCAAGCAGACTGCATTGTCCTTGGCCCTGGAAGCTTTTTAACCAGTGTGATGCCCCCTCTTCTCCTTCCAGAGATTGGCAAAGCAATCTCTGAGAACACCAAGGCAAAAGTTATCTTCGTTGAAAACCTTTCACCAGAGCACGGTCCCGCAGGGAAAATGACGCTTCAAGAGCAATTGGAGTGGTGTGAACGTACCTGTAAGGCAAGGAAAATAGACATAGTGTTAGGCAATGAACCTCACCCGGAACTAGAAGTGCAATGGAATTGTGTGACCACAGATCTTGCATCGGCAAACCGAGATTGGCGACACGACCGTGTGAAGCTTCAACAAGCCATTGAAGCCCAGTTGGCGTAGCCATAGGTTCAAGCGACAAACAACAAAAAAGGAGCATGCTGCTCCTTTTTTAATCTCAGTAATAACTCGCTGTTTTAAAGGTCCGTCATCAACTGCTGATATTCAGTGTACGTCGATAACAGGAGGTCTTGCATATCTTGAAAATCAATCTCGGTTACAGGCAACGCTTGCTTCACTTTTGCGTCTAAGCTAATCGCAAAACTACACAAAGAATCCGCACCAAAGCTTGCTGCGCTGCTCTTAAGCGCATGACTGATATCAGCCAAGTACTTAGAGGTATCCGACTCTTTATTTATCTCTAGGTGTTCGTAGTAGCCTTTCAACTCACCTAAAAAGATTTCCAGTAAAACCGGGACATTCTCTTGGCCTATTTCGCCGGCAAGCTCATCAACTTTTTGCTGATTTAATACTTTCGTCATTATTATTTTCTTATTGTTTGTTGATTACTGCTTCGCATTCCACGTTTGCAACTTACGGTATATCGTCGATGGACTGACATCTAAGAAACCTGCCGCACGAGGGATGTTGCCATCACACGCTTTAATGGCCTGCTCGATAGCCGTTTTCTCAGTGATCCACAATGGGAAAATATCTTTTACCGTGATGTCTTCATTCTGCTTCTCTTTCAATCGCAGACTGTTTTCAATCGGTTGGTTCAACGGTGGTGGAAGCATGTTGAGAGTAATCTCTTTGCCGTTATTCAAAACCACCACGTTCCGCAAAACGTTTTGTAGCTGACGAACGTTACCCGGCCACTCATATTGATTAAAGCGATCAAGTACTTCCTGAGCAAAACGTACAAACGCCTTCCCCTCCTCGACCGACATATAGCCTAGCAGAGAATACGCGATCTCGATGACATCTTCACCACGCTCACGCAATGGCGGCAAGTGCAATGGAATCACGTATAAACGATAGTATAAATCTTCTCTAAAGCGACCTTCTTGTACTTCTTTCCAAGGGTCACGGTTGGTCGCACACACAAAACGAACGTCGACACTCTTCATCTTCGAAGAGCCGACTTTTTGGAAAGTACCGGTTTGGATAAAGCGCAGCAGCTTGGTTTGCAGCTCTAAGTCCATTTCGCACAGTTCATCAAGGAACAGTGTTCCACCATCAGCAAGCTCAGCAGCACCTTGGCGATCGGTCGCAGCACCGGTAAAGGCACCTTTAACGTGGCCAAACAGCTCACTTTCAATCAGGTCTTTAGGGATAGCGGCACAGTTAATCGCGATGAACGGCTTATCGCCACGCTTACTCGCCGCATGAATGGCTTCTGCACATACCTCTTTACCGGTACCACTTTCACCAGTAATGAAAATGCTCGCCTTACTCGATGCAGCAGAATCGATAGTTCGGTAAACCTGCTGCATGGTTTGGCTGCTGCCGATAAAACCTTGGTAGTTCTGGTTTCCCGGGTGTTCCGAGCTATTTTTAAGTTTGGTGGCTTTGCGGATCGCGTTGTTCACCGTAATACGGAGTCGGTCGGCTTCACACGGTTTGATAAGGAAATCTTGAGAACCATGACGCATAGCTTCTACGGCGGTATCGATAGAGCCGTGAGCCGTCATGAAGATAACCGGAACTTCAGGGTATTTTTGTTTTACAGCAAATAGCACATCCATACCCGTCATGTCAGGCAGACGTAGATCTAATAAAATAAGGTCTGGGATTCGATGATTCAAACTCTCGATTGCATCGCGGCCAGTGCCGACAATGTTGATATCAATTTCGAGCGGTGTAAGATACGAGCGATATAAAGCTGCTACCGAAGCGGTATCCTCTACCATCAACAAATACTTCGATTTGTTATCTAGCGTTTTTGATTGCATATCCTAGCCATTTATAATTTGCATTTCTTATTATAGTCGCATTCCGCTTTGCATTATGCAAATTAGCCACAGTATTTGTAGTGTGTTTTTTTACTTGCTTCAAACAATCAATGTTTTATCTATCTGGCACGAACGATGCAACGGTATAAATGACCTTCGGGTCACCTAGCCAACTGACGTTGTTAGTGGACCGATTGTTCACAAACGTAAGCCAGTAGAACATTTACTACTGGCTGTTTTTTTGTCTGAAACACTCTCAATTCTTGTGTTGAGGGGGATCAATTCTCGAGCGAAAAGTGAGATTAGCTGTTGGTAATAAACTGCTTTCTTAACTGATCAATTTCATCACGCTTCTGTGCGGCCAATTCAAATTCCAGATTCTGAGCATGCTGATACATCGCAGATTCTAGCTTGCTGATCTCTTTATCAAGCTGTTGCGGCGTAAGTACTGCATAACTTTCAGAAGGCTCTGCCACCTTAGATAGTGGAACTTGTTTCGATTGGCGCTGCTGCTTCGACTTGGTTAGATCACCCAGTTCCATAATGTCTTTGATATTGCGTTTCAACGCTTGCGGAGTGATGCCTTGCTCTTCGTTGTAGGCTTGCTGTTTCTCGCGACGACGATCGGTTTCATCAATCGCTTTTCTCATCGACTTAGTAATCGAATCACCATAAAGGATTGCTCGACCTTCCAAGTTACGAGCAGCACGACCAATGGTTTGAATCAGAGAACGCTCAGAACGCAAGAAGCCCTCTTTATCTGCATCAAGAATCGCCACCAGCGACACTTCAGGCATATCCAAACCTTCACGAAGTAAGTTAATGCCCACTAACACATCGAACTTGCCCAAACGTAGGTCTCGGATGATCTCTACACGCTCAACGGTATCGATATCCGAGTGCAAGTAACGCACTTTAACGCCGTGCTCACTTAGGTATTCGGTTAAGTCTTCTGCCATTCTCTTGGTCAACGTGGTAACCAAAACACGCTCTTCTTTCACTGAACGGATTCTGATTTCAGACAGCAAGTCATCCACCTGCGTCGCGACAGGTCTTACTTCGATGATTGGGTCTAACAGACCAGTAGGACGTACCACTTGATCAGCAATCTCGCCATCTGATTTTTCAATCTCGTAATTACCTGGTGTTGCCGACACAAAAATCGTTTGTGGGGCTATAGACTCAAATTCTTCAAACTTCATTGGACGGTTATCCAATGCAGAAGGCAGTCTAAAACCAAACTCGACCAAGGTTTCTTTACGAGAACGGTCACCTTTATACATCGCACCAATTTGCGGCACAGTCACGTGTGACTCATCGATGATCAGCAAACCATCATCAGGCAGGTAGTCAAATAACGTTGGCGGCGCTTCCCCTTCCGCACGGCCGCTCAAGTATCGTGAATAGTTTTCGATACCGGAACAGAAGCCAAGCTCAGTCATCATCTCAATATCAAACTGAGTTCTTTGAGAGATACGCTGCTCTTCCAAAAGCTTATTGTTGTCTTTTAAGTATTGAGCACGATCGCGCAGTTCGTCCTTGATGTTCTCAATCGCCTCAAGGATTTTTTCTCTTGGCGTTACATAGTGAGTTTTTGGATAAACCGTAAAGCGCGGCAAGTCTCTTTGTTTCACCGCACCAGTCAGAGGATCAAAAATACTAATGCAGTCCACTTCGTCATCGAACATCTCAATTCGAACCGCATCTTGGTCAGATTCAGCCGGAAAGATATCAATCACCTCACCACGAACACGGAACTGACCACGTTCAAAGGCGACATCGTTTCTTGAATATTGCAGCTCAGCCAATCGACGCAGGATGTCTCGCTGATCCATCACCTCGCCACGACTCAAATGAAGCATCATCTTCAAATAAGACTTAGGATCACCCAGACCGTAGATAGCCGACACAGAAGCCACAATGATGGCGTCTTTTCGTTCTAATAAGGCTTTGGTTGCCGAAAGCCTCATTTGTTCGATATGAGCGTTCACAGACGCATCTTTCTCGATGAACGTGTCCGTGGTTGGAACGTAGGCTTCAGGTTGGTAGTAATCGTAGTAAGAAACGAAATACTCAACGGCATTGTTTGGAAAGAAAGATTTCATCTCACCGTAAAGTTGAGCCGCCAATGTCTTGTTAGGCGCTAACAGAATCGCAGGTCTTTGAGATTGGGAAATGACGTTGGCAAGGGTAAAGGTTTTACCTGAGCCCGTTACCCCTAGTAGAGTTTGATGTGCCAAACCAGAATCTAATCCGTCTAGTAATTTGGTTATCGCTGTCGGCTGATCACCGGACGGGCTGTAGTCCGATACCAAGTCAAAGAGTTTACTCATAGGTCGCCATTTCCATACTGTTTTTTTAATCAGGTCATTGTCACTCTAGGAGGAGTGTCGTTGCAACTATTATCTAGAGAAATGCATCTTAAGATCAGAGATCAGTTATAGCTTTTATTTTTAGAACTTGGTATTATCCGTGCCCCTGCAAAGTTTCCCCAGCTAAATTACTCGAATTTTAATCCACTACTTTTCCCCAAAAAACCTAAAAATACCGCTTGTTTTACTGTTCGTTTTATAATCTACAAAAGTTATACAATTGCGACATTTGGCTACAAATCTTTTAAATACATTACGTTAGATAAGATTTTTACATTTTTCGATTTATCCCGATTATTGTTGTTAAAGTTTCACACACACACTTATCCACAATTTTGGTGGATAACTAAAGCAAAGCTAAATCCTATAAGGCGTTCAAGAAAGTAAAGTTTTTTATCTTACTTTTTTCTGATATTTTTTATTGACAGAAATCCGGACAATTATTAGAATTCGCGTCGCTAACAAGCAATTCCCCTTTAGTTCAGTTGGTAGAACGGCGGACTGTTAATCCGTATGTCGCAAGTTCAAGTCTTGCAAGGGGAGCCAAATTTAAAGAAGCCGCATCATTCGATGCGGCTTTTTGCGTTTTAGTCGAAACAAAAGCCCTACAGGCACAGCTTTGATTAACTCACATCCATAAAAAAACGCCTCACAAGGAGGCGTTTGGGCTTAGTGACTAAACTGAGCGTTATTCTAGATGAGACGTCGTTTTAGCGGTTATGCTTCTGCTGTAACAACATGAGTCTGAGTCTCTTTACCGGCTTGGTCTTGATCAAATCCTTCATGCAGGTGGTAGTAGCGCTTATAAACAAGAGCACTTACCGTCATTAGAATCGCTGGTAAACCTACCATCATAAACTGCAGCCCCATGATAGTGCTGTCAGACTGTTCCACGTTTGGTACATAACCCACCACAGACAAGCCCATACCAACAATAAAACCACCAGCCGCGCCTGCAAACTTAACAAGCATCGTTTGAACAGAGAAGATAACACTCTCACTGCGACGACCTGTTTTGTGTTCACCGTAATCAACAACATCGGCAAGCATTACAGTTTGCAGTGCATTAGCGATACCCACACCAAACTTGATTGCAGCACCTGCGATACCGATTAGAATCGCGTTACCTGGAGCGATAAAGCCCATGATAAGTAGAGTGATACAAGACAGCACTGGGAAGCCACAAGCGATAACCCATAGGTGCTTGCGTGGTAACACTGATGCAATACGAGGGAACAAGAATACGCCTGCAACTTCAGCGATACCTGCCACCATCATATAAACGGGGAACAAGTCAGCGTTGCCTAAAGCGTAAGAGAAGTAGTAAATCGCAAAACCACCCACCAGCAAGTTTGCTATTTGGAACGACAATACGGTACCAATAAGTGCTTTTAGTTGGTCATTCTTACCAATGATAACCATTACATCTTTAAAGCTGAAACGCTCAGCTGGTTTCGCATTTGCTGGTGCAGATTTTTCTTTTACGTTGCGAGCAATCAAGAATGCACTCATCACGAACAGCACAGCAATCAACATAGCAACGTTGAAGAAACCTTGTCCTTGGTCGCCATCACCCAGTTTACCGACAATGTGTAACCCGTAAGTACCCGTAATAAACCACGCCAAGCTAGCAAACAATCGTGGCCAAACAACCAGCTTTTCACGTTCTTGACGAGAGCTCGATAGTGCAGGAATCAAAGACCAGTATGGAATATCCATAATAGTGTAGGTAAGGCCCCACAGAATATAAGCAGCCGCTGCATAAATGTATAACGTAGTGCCTTCAAACATATGCGTACTAAAAAGGCCAACAAGCACTACAGCATTTAACAGAGTTCCAATCACTATCCAAGGACGGAATTTACCAAACTTAGAGCGCGTGTTATCAACGATAACGCCCATCATTGGGTCGGTCACCGCGTCGACAATGCGCGCGGCCAAAAAGATAGTACCCACAAATGCCGCTGACAGCCCAGCAACATCAGTGAAGTAAAACATTAAAAAGATGTAGATTGGAGCACAGGCAAAGTCTTTACCTAAAGCCCCAAGTCCATACGATAATTTGGTTTGTAGAGTAATTTGATCAGACATAGTATTTCCTTCAGGCGCGTAACTTCATCTCCTAACAGACGCTGAAACGCTTACCTTTTATTTATAATAATTTATCCACTCAAGTTCTGTTTTAGAGCCACTCTGTGGTCGCTTCTTAAAACACTCAAGTATCAAGTCCGACGCTAATGTAACCATTCCAACGCACAGATACTGTGATCAACAACCACTCAATGGAAACGTTTTCAGTCAAATATCTAAAGTGAGAGATCGAACAATAAAACCCTCGAATTGATAGAGAATATCGCTAATTAAAGTGCTCAAAACAGTTCGTAGTGTGAAGTAACGCATGAGAACGATTACATAAGTGCAGTATCACGCTGGGAATACCTACAGTTCTCCAATCTATAAGGGCACATCAAATTGATTAGATACTTCATGACGGCTTATTGAAGGCAATAAAAAACCGCGTAATTTCACCTACGCGGTTCGTCAAATATAAGGTCTATGCTAAAACTTACTCGATACGTTCAAATTTAATCAGCATCGCTGTTTCTGCGTCAAGTATTGGCATCGTCAGCCCCACCTCGGCACACCAAGCACCTGATAATTCACAGCCAGACTCTGTCCATGGCGGTTGATAATTTACAATATCATCGTAATTTGACGGTTTATCAATCACGGAGACCTTGTATAGGCTTTGTGGATCTAGCCCAGGTATGCGCAAATGACCACTCAACGAATTGGTTGGCATCGCCAGCTGTGCAATCATCACCACCGCTTCTGACACATCTTCGGAAACGACCGCATGGATTTGATGGGCACTATCATCCGTTGGAACTCGCCAAGTTCTCCCGCTATGCAGTAACGGCCGCAGCATCTTATGTAGCTTAATGTAGTGTTCAAAGCCCTGTTTCTCTTCTTGAACTTCTTTCACAGGGTCTAGTTCAATCCCCATATGACCAAACAGTGCTGTTAGGCCACGAAACTCAATACTATGACGACGACGAGTGCTGTGGCAGTGGCTCGCACCAATATGACTTCCCATTACCTCAGGAGGGAAGAAGTAACTCATCCCGCGCTGAATCGTTTGTCTTTCTAAGGCATCGTTATTATCTGAAGCCCAAAAACGTTGCGTACGCTTAAGAACCTCAAAATCGATACGACCACCACCAGCCGCACACGATTCAATATCAACCATAGGGTGCTTCTCTCGGACTTTGTCGACCAACTCATAATAACGAGCGGTTTGTTGATGGGCCGCAGCCCTGCCTAGATGCGCAGGTTGTACAACTTCTCGGTTCATATCCCACTTAATGTAAGCAATGTTGTACTTACTTAAGAAGTGGTCAAGACGCTCAAACAAAAAGTCGAATGCTTGTTGATTCTGAAGATCGATAACATATTGATTGCGACCCGTTGGTTGGTCATAGCCGTCAACCGCAAGCAACCAGTCTGGATGGGCTCGGTATAAGTCAGAATCCTTATTGATCATCTCAGGTTCGAACCACAATCCAAACTCCATACCCAACTGATTAACGTGCTCAACTATCGGATCTAAACCATTTGGGTATTTTTCTTCATCTAAGAACCAATCCCCTAGCGCAGCCTTGTCTCCGCAGCGCCCTTTGAACCAGCCATCGTCAATGATAAAACGCTCTACTCCCATATTCGCGGCTTGGCTAGCCATCGACATAATATAATCAGGATCATGGTCAAAATAGATGCCTTCCCAAGTATTAAGATGGATAGGTCGAGGCTTTTGTGCGAAAGACTCCGGCAAGATGGAACAACGCACATGGGAGTGGAACTGATGGCTCATTCCATTTAAGCCTTCCGAACTGAAACTGGCATATAACCAAGGTGTCGTTAAGCTTTCACCTTCATCCAATGTAATCTCACCCGGTAGATAAATAACTTCCGCTTGCACGTAGCGACGACCGTCTGCTTTTACATCCGCGCGCAGTCTGTGGTTACCACTCCAAGCGAAGTGAATTCCCCACACATCACCTGCCATTTCATTAAAGTTAGCGGTACCGACAACCATCGCTGGATAATGTTCATGAGACGTTCTTCCGCGACGATTTTCTTGCTGATAGCCCCCTTGCTGTAAGGGTTGACGCACCGTTTGGAACTCATGTACCCAGCGGCCGTAGTACGTCATCAACTCATTAGCTCTTGCTGGTAATGGCAAAGTATTGGCGAGACGGTTCACCTGATAAAGGCCGGCTTTAACGTTGGTTAAGGTGTGACGAGATTTCACAACATCATGTTTATCGAGGCATAACTCGGTTGTTAAACGTAAGCCTGCACGTATATCTTCACTCTCAATGATTAGGCTAGATGGTGTTTGTTGAACATCCGTAATAGAGAAAACAGGCGCCCAGTCCAATCCGTCTCGGTGCCCTTCTAATGCCGGACTGCTGAAAACACCGCGCCCGAGCTCTGGGCTCAGAGACATAGCAACATCATTATCAAGGCGGCCGTATGGAACCGGTCTTTCAAGAGAAACACGGAAGCTAGCTAAATCACCACGAACGGGAGCTCCCCAATGAAGAATTTCGGCAAAATCGCCAAGTTCTACAATCAGTTGCGAGTGTTGACCGGTAATATCAATTAGGGATTTATTCGTCATTTTTTTAACCTTAACGCGTTTAATTACCCCGTATCATAATTATTAAGCCCAGAGTTTCTGTGATCAAACTCGAAATCATGAAAACGTTTCCAGTAAATATTCAAGACTGATAACTTTGGTAAATAGCTCCTAATTCAAAGATTTAGATTGACCACCATTCCATCTCATATTGCCTACCTCTAGGTAGAATTGAACTTTCCACTCTAAATAAAGCAATATAAAGCGATAATTAATGGCAATTTAATCTTTTAAATTCAGTATATTAAATCAAAGTTCCCATTAACACATAGGCTAAAATACATTTCCTCTTGAACTGATCACATCACACTCGTATTCTTAGATCTTCGAGTACATCTATGAAGTGTCTCTCTGGGTCCTAACTTTTACATTCCAGCTTGACGGTACAGAACACGATGCTTGTAGCCTTGCTGCTGCATTTGCTTTGATACTTACTTCCTTGTCTCACGAGCCCAGTTATCATTAACTGGGCTGCTTTTCCTCAAAGCCCTCGAACAACCCGACACTCAAAGTACCTCAAACCCGCTTCACCTCAAATTCCAAGACAACCAACAGCATAATCACTCCCTCTAAACCACCACATAGCACTGAGCAAAGAAAACGATTCCACTTTAAAATCACAAAACCTAGCGTAAAAACACCTATACAAGCCCAATAATCAGATCAAAATCACACAAAATAATCACAAACCCATCAATAGCATAAAAATGCCAACTTCATCATGAAAACGTTTCCAGAGTTTATTTACACTCTCGCTCGAGTTAGGACTCAAACATAAAAATATCCATAAATAAAAAATAATGGAGACACTTCATGAAACAAAAAATGCTAGTCAAAGCATTAGGATTCACTCTGTCCCTCGCCCCATTAGTCAGCTTCGCTGCAGTGGAGAACGTAACGTATTTTGGTTATGCAAAATGGGGCAACATCTACACCGATAATGACCAACATAACGACGGCAAAGGAGAACGCAACGACGTTATTCGAGCGGGCCAAGGTTACGGTAACTACCGTTTAGGTAATGAACTAAATTGGTGGGAAGCGGGAGTGAAAGCCGATGTATGGCGTGACAATGACGCCTATTTTGACACCACGATTTATCTAGGCAGTGGAGATAGCTGGGGAGACGTGAGTACGATTCAGCTTTGGTCAGCAGGCCATGGGCTTATCGACGGCCAACCCAACGCAAAAATTTGGGCAGGTGAACGTTTTTACCGTCGCCACGAAGTCCACATGATAGATGTGAAGTACTGGGATACATCCAGCACCGGTCTTGGTATTGAAGATTGGGATCTCGGCTTTGCTGATGCTCACTTAGCTTGGATGGCACCAAACTCTTCAAGTGACGATGGACGCAGCCTTCATAACATCGATGCCCGCTTAAGTGGCATTGAGCTAAGTGAAACAGCAGACCTAACACTCGGCCTAAACTACGTAACCACGCAGAACTCAAGCTACGACGATAAAGACATTACTACTTCTGGCGCAATGCTCTCTGCTCTTTACCGTCAAGCTTGGAACTACGGTTCAAACACCTTGGCCTTCCAATATGGTACCGATGCGTTGGCAGGTGGATTAATGAGTGCTGAAGGTGGATCAAACAGAAAATACAGCACGGGTGTGGAACACGATGGTTCTAGCTGGCGCCTATTTAACCACGGTGACTTGAATATCAGTGAAGATGTTCAAGTGATGTACTCCATCGCTTATCAAGACAAAAACCTAGATAACAACGATGGTGAGAAGTGGTTCAGTGTCGGAGCTCGTCCTCAATATGCTTGGACAGATTACATGTCGACATCATTAGAGGTGGGTTACGAAACGGTAGAAGCTCAAAACGGCTCGGGCACCAACGATATGTATAAAGTGACCGTGGCTCAAATGTTCCAAGCTGGAAAAGGGGTATGGGCTCGTCCATCTATTCGTATTTTTGCGACGTACTCTGAATCCAACAACGAATGGGATCGTGGTAACGAGACTTATGGAACGGCAACAAGCATCAATGCCGAGACTGTTGACGAGATTACCTTTGGTTTCAACGTAGAGACTTGGTGGTAAACCACCACACCCGAGCGTCTGTTCAATCAACGAATTGACGCTCAACACTGGAATAGCAATTTAACGGGGAAAGCTGATGTTTTCCCCTTTACTAAGGTAGCAATCAGATGAAATTAAAATCATTGGTGATCATTGTCGCGGCACTCACAGTTAGCGCATGCAGCGGAATACCTGAAAAGGAACTTAATACTGATTTCAATGAGAGTGCATGCTGCTCTCAGCTAAGTGCGCTGCCAATGACGCACTTGTCTGTTCCATTCCACCAACAAGTGATTATGGACGGTCATTTACCGACCCTTTCCTCTTCATTGTTAAATGACAATACACAAGCGGATAGCCAACGCTTTCCGACCATCGCGTACCAAATCAGTGACACGACAGAATCGCTGTCCTTACTCATTCGTTCATACATTAAAAATGATGCGCTATTCGCACCGTCTATTTATGTCTTTGACAAACAATGGCGACTGCTTGGTCAATACAGTACTAACGACTTCACTTACTACCCGACAGCGATGCAAGGGTTAGAAAGAATTGAAGCATCAATTGCACTCGAACCTCAACGAGACAACGCGCAATTTATTGTGGTCAGCGCCGATAGCACTAAGTTAGATAGCGCCATCAATCGAATTCATCCTGAAGATCTGTATTCAGAATCTCAGCAGATTATTGGCAATAAGCAACTGCCGTTGACTGCGACGTTGAGCAACGTAGGTGTCATTGATGTTACGGCGAGCAAATCAACAAACAGTGCGGTTTTGACTCTATTGGCTGAGCTTGGTGTTTCATCCGACAATGAACCCGAAACCTTAGGTTCAAAGCAAGTTTCTCAACCATCAAATCAGACAATTGAAACCAATCAAAAGGCGCAATGGCTGAATATCCAAAAAGACATTGACCAAGCCCTAAACAACAATGACATCAAACAAGCTGCATTTATTGCTAATCAAGCGGCCGAACAGGGCATACCCGAAGCAAAAGATTATTTATTAAAACAGCTCGCTGAATAGCTGAATAAGCCAACAGAACAATACGCATAACCAACGATTTGATAACGGTCATCACGGCTTAAAAGACCGATGACTTAATAGAATTATTACCAATATTGAACACTTTAAGAGTAGGAATACCATGAAGGCATTTTCAAACATCATCCAAAGACGCGATTGGGAAAACCCACAGTCTGTGAATATCCACTGCCTTAATGCGCACAGCCCATTATCAAGCTACCGCAACCTTAAGCACGCTCGAGACGGCATTGAATCACAACGTAAATCTCTTAATGGACAATGGAAGTTCAAATACTTTGATGCACCTGAACAAGTTGACGGTGAATTTATCGAAACAAGTTTCAATGACTCACAATGGGACGAGATTACCGTACCATCGAACTGGCAAATGCAAGGCTACGATAAACCTATCTACGCCAACGTAAAATACCCATTTGAAGTGAACCCACCGTTTGTACCGGCAGAAAACCCAACCGGTTGTTACCGCACTCAAATTACGTTGACTAAAAATGACCTAAAGAACACCCAACGTATTATCTTTGATGGCGTCAATTCCGCTTTTCATCTTTGGTGTAATGGCAATTGGGTTGGTTACAGCCAAGATAGCCGCTTACCTGCCGAGTTCGACTTAACTCAGTATCTAACTGTTGGCGACAATACGCTTTCTGTCATGGTGATACGTTGGTGTGATGGTAGCTATTTAGAAGACCAAGATATGTGGTGGCTAAGCGGTATTTTCCGTGATGTGACCTTACTAGCTAAACCAAAGCAGTGCATTGAAGATGTGTTCGTTACGCCGGACTTAGACGCATGCTATCGCGATGGTTCACTGTCTATTGTCACCAAAATTACGGCACCAGACACTTACCAAGTTCAGGTTCAACTGTTTGACGGTGAAAACGCGGTGACTGAACCGCTTATCGATCGCCCTCATAATCGACGAATTGACGAGCGTGGCACCTACGATGATGTGGTATTCCAAACTCTTCATGTTCGAGATCCGAAGAAATGGAGCGCAGAAGTTCCTAACCTTTACCGAATTGTCGTGTCATTGCTTGATAGGCAAGGTAACCACATAGAAAGTGAAGCTTATCACGTTGGATTCCGTAAAGTCGAAATGACAGACGGTCAGCTAAAGCTAAACGGCAAACCGCTATTGATTCGCGGCGTCAACCGTCATGAGCATCACCCAGAGTTGGGGCATGTGATGACAGAAGAAGACATGATCCGCGATATCTGTCTAATGAAGCAGTACAACTTCAATGCTGTGCGCACCGCTCACTACCCTAACCACCCACGATGGTACGAGCTGTGTGACGAATACGGTTTATATGTGTGTGATGAAGCGAACATCGAGACCCATGGCATGCAGCCTATGAATCGCTTGTCTGCGGATCCGCAATGGGCACACGCTTATATGAGTCGCTATACGCAAATGGTCATGCGTGATAAGAACCACCCTTCTATCATCATCTGGTCTTTGGGCAACGAGTCAGGGCACGGCAGCAGCCACAATGCGATGTATGCTTGGTCGAAACAGTACGATCCTTCTCGCCCGGTACAGTATGAAGGCGGTGGTTCAAATACCACAGCGACCGATATCATTGCGCCAATGTACGCACGCGTTAACAGCACTATCGAAGACGATGCCGTTCCAAAATGGTCTATCAAGAAATGGGTTTCTCTGCCTAACGAGCAACGCCCGCTTATTCTTTGTGAATACGCACACGCAATGGGTAACAGTTTGGGTAGCTTTAATGATTACTGGGATGCATTCCGAGAATATCCTCGCCTACAAGGCGGTTTCATCTGGGATTGGGTTGACCAAGGACTAAGCCAATGGGATGAAAACGGTGAACACTTCTGGGCCTACGGTGGAGACTTTGGCGATGTCATCAACGACCGTCAGTTCTGCATCAACGGTTTGATCTTCCCAGATCGCAGCATACACCCGACCTTGGAAGAGGCGAAATACTGCCAGAGAATGATCAATGTGACGTTAGCAGAGCAAACTGAAGATCAATGCCGCCTAACGGTAACCAATGAAAACCTGTTCCGAGCGACTGACAATGAAATCTTACGCTGGCAATTGCTCGAAAATGGCATCGTGATTCAATCAGGGCAACAAGTCTTATCCGTTGCTGAAGATAGTAAACAAGAGCTGGTAATTGACCTCGCTTTCACACCAAAAGCACAAGCCGAATATCATCTCAACACCGATATTACTCTGACTCATTCAACCAAGTGGGCAGAAGAAGGCCATGTTTGTGCGACGGAGCAATTTGCTTTACGTAACCATGCTGGCTTGCAACTCCCGATCACGGCAAATGCTTTGGCTCCCCAGTTACATCAGCAAGACAATAAAGTGGTCGTGTCTAGCCTAGATGAAACACATCAATGGCAATGGGATACAGAGAGTGGATTGTTGACCCACTGGATCGTTGATGGGCAACCGCAAGTTATCAAGGCACCTGTCGATAACTTCTATCGCGCGCCACTTGATAACGACATTGGTATCAGTGAGATAGACAACATCGACCCAAATGCATGGGCTTGTCGCTGGGAACTTGCAGGCATTGGTCAATGGGAGCGTCAGTGTACAAGTTGTGTCGTGCAAGCGCTCGCAGACTCAGTACAAGTGGCGTCAGTATTCGCCTACCAATTTAATGGCCAAATCCAAGCGATTACCAAATGGCAATACACCTTAAATAACCTAGGCGAAATGAATATCGCGGTTGATGTCAACTTAGCCGATCACTTACCACCGATGCCACGCATTGGTCTTGAGATGGAGCTACCTTTACCACTCGAAACTGCCAATGAAACTCCAGTATCGTGGCTGGGATTAGGTCCTTTTGAAAACTATCCAGACCGTTTGGCTGCTGCTCGATTCGGTTTACACAAACAGACACTGGATCAGATGCATACGCCGTATATATTCCCAACCGATAGCGGGTTACGTTGCGGAACCAAAAACTTGAATGTAGGAAATATCGGGATCGAAGGCGATTTTTCATTCAGTGTGAGTCAGTACAGCCAGCAACAATTAACGGATGCTAAGCATACCAATGACCTGACTCGTGAAGAGAAAATCTATGTACGCGTAGATCACCAACATATGGGTGTTGGTGGTGATGATTCTTGGAGTCCAAGTGTTCACCAAGAGTTTCAACTCACCGACAATCAATATCGTTATCAGGTTACGCTAACAAGCGCATCGTAAGTAGATTCGGACCAAGCGGCTTGCTCTAAGCCACTTGGTTCCCCTATTACTTTGGGTTACCTGTGATTACCTTACTTCACGCGACAACAGCTCACACGACAGCAGTCCACACGCCAATGTGACTCAAAAGCCAAGCTCAAATCTAGAGCTTGGCTTATTATTTTCAAACTAGTCAGCCAATCAAAAATAAACCATCAAACCTCGTCATATTTGATGTTTAATATTTGAATTGCCTAACTATCCGTAGTTAAATGTTCAACCACTAGCACACAGCATTATATTCAGAATAAGAGAGCGGAATGGCTACCATTAAAGATGTTGCGAAGGAAGCAGGCGTATCAATCGCGACCACCTCTCGAGTAATCAACAATGCACCTCACACCAGTGAAACCGCAATTGCGGCGGTAAAAGCCGCTATGGAAAAACTCGGCTATCGCCCAAATGCCAACGCCCGTGCATTGGTCAGCAAATCTTCAAACGCGATTGGTGTACTGGTTAATGATGTTTCTGCCCCGTTCTTCGGCTCGATGATCAAAGCCATTGATACCGTGGCAAGTGAGCAAGAAAAGCAGCTACTGATTGGCAGCGGCTACCATGACGCGACCAAAGAGCGTAATGCGATTAACTTGCTGATCAACAGCCGCTGCGAATCACTCGTGGTTCATAGCAAAGGCATTAGCGACGAAGAATTGGTTAAGCTAGCCAATGAAGTGCCCGGCTTAGTTCTCATCAACCGAATTGTTCCCGATATCGAACACCGCTGTATTGCTCTCGACAACCGCCGCGGCTCTTACATCGCGACTGAGTATTTGATTAAAAACGGCCACAAGCACATTGGCTACATCTGCTCGAGTCACGATATTGAAGATGCTCACGACCGCTTAGGTGGCTATTTGGATGCATTGAAAGATCACGGTATTGAATCGAACGATGAGTACATCGAATATGGTGAACCTGACGAGCTAGGCGGTGAGCAAGCCATGGTTAACTTAATGGCAAAAAACACAGATATCACAGCCATTGCCACGTATAACGACTACATGGCAGCAGGCTGTTTGGCGTTATTACAAGAAAATGGCGTTCGTATTCCAGAAGATATATCAGTTATTGGGTTTGATGACGGCCACATTGCTCGCTTCATCTACCCTCGATTGACCACCATTCGTTACCCAATTCAAGTCATGGCTAATCAAGCGGTTAAGCTCTCTCTGCAACTCGCAAGTGACGAGCCAAAAGAACACACGGAACATAAGCTATTTATGCCAATTTTGGTGCGCAGAGCCTCTGTTCGAAACATTAATTGAGAAAGCTCAGGTTCATAAAGACTAAGTCATTTCGTTCCTCGACACTTTTTACAACAAAGAAAATAGGATTGATTCGATGAGTTATCATTGAGTTAATCTTATTTTTCATTCCCCGCAAATACCCACCTATACTTAACCTGATCCATCTTAATCAAACGGTTACCCGTTGATTTTTTCACCAAGTGTCTAAATCCCTAGTGATCCTTGGTTGTTATTAGGTGAGCAAAGCAGGATAATATCGGGATCGGAATCTCAAGAATTAATCCATTATGACCGAATACCTTTTGTTGTTGGTTGGCACAGTGCTGGTCAATAACTTTGTGCTAGTGAAGTTTTTAGGACTATGTCCATTTATGGGAGTCTCCAAGAAACTGGAGACTGCGATTGGCATGGGCCTCGCGACGACTTTCGTTCTAACGTTAGCGTCGGTCTCTGCATACCTAGTAGAAACCTACATCCTTACCCCTCTGGGTATTGAATACCTGCGTACCATGAGTTTCATCTTGGTTATCGCGGTGGTTGTTCAATTTACGGAAATGGTCGTTCACAAAACCAGCCCGACTCTTTATCGCCTGCTGGGTATCTTTCTGCCTCTTATCACCACCAACTGTGCGGTATTAGGTGTGGCACTTCTGAACATCAATGAAAACCACAACTTCATTCAGTCGATCATCTATGGTTTCGGCGCAGCGGTGGGTTTCTCTCTTGTATTGATCTTATTTGCTGCAATGCGTGAACGTATTGCGGTTGCTGATGTTCCAATGCCATTCAAAGGCGCATCGATTGCGATGATCACAGCAGGCCTAATGTCTCTGGCATTCATGGGCTTTACTGGGTTGGTGAAATAAACATGAGTACCATTTTAATTGCGATCATTGCGCTAGCCGTTTTAGCCGCTGTTTTTGGCGCTATTTTGGGCTTTGCTTCTATCCGTTTTAAAGTTGAAGCTGATCCTATCGTCGATCAAATCGACACCATTTTACCGCAAACTCAATGTGGCCAGTGTGGCTACCCTGGCTGTCGCCCATACGCAGAGGCGATCGCTAACGGAGACAAGATCAACAAATGTCCTCCGGGCGGCCAAGCAACCATTGAGAAGCTAGCAGATTTAATGGGCGTAGAAGTTGAAGACTCCGCTCATGACTTAGATAACAAAGTAAAAACCGTTGCCTTCATTCACGAAGATATGTGTATCGGCTGTACCAAGTGTATTCAAGCCTGCCCTGTTGACGCCATTGTTGGTGGCACCAAGGCACTGCACACAGTAATTAAAGATGAATGTACAGGTTGTGATCTATGTGTCGCACCGTGCCCTACTGACTGTATTGAAATGATTCCAGTGGCAACAACGACTGAAAATTGGAAATGGCAGATGAACATCATCCCTTTTACTGATATCACTAACCAAGCGACTGATGCGACTGCGTCAGAGCCTAAAGCATAGGGTTAGTATGATCTCTTTAATTGAACAAATTCGCACGGGCTCTATTTGGAACTTCCCTGGTGGCGTGCACCCTGCTGAAAACAAGAAACAGTCGAATACTACTGATATCGTCCATGCAAGGCTTCCAGAAGAAATCGTTCTTCCTGTGAAACAGCACATCGGTAAGCCGGGGAACCTATTGGTTGCTGCTGGCGACACTGTGTTAAAAGGTCAGCAACTTACGGCCTTAGACACAGGTTTTACTTTGCCAGTACACGCACCAACATCGGGTGTGATTACCGCTATCGAACCGCGAACTACCGCTCACCCTTCAGGCTTGAGCGAAATATGCGTGGTTATTAAACCTGATGGCCTAGACACTTGGATTGAAAAAAATCCAGTTGAAGATTTTTCGACAAAGACTTCTGACGAACTGCTTGATGTGATTCGCCAAGCTGGTATTTCAGGCATGGGCGGCGCAGGTTTCCCTACGGCTAAGAAGCTTCAATCAGGCTTAGGTCGTACCGACATTTTGATCGTCAACGCTGCGGAATGTGAACCTTACATCACCTCTGATGACAAGTTGCTTCAAGAACATGCCGACGAAGTATTAAACGGCATCGAAGTGGTTGAACACATTCTTCAACCAAAGCTGACGGTTATCGGCATTGAAGACAACAAACCAGATGCGATAAAAGCACTTGAGATTGCAGCGAAAGACAAAGATATCGTCATTCGCGTTATCCCAACCAAATACCCTTCTGGTGGTGAGAAGCAACTTATCAAGATCCTCACCAACAAAGAGGTTCCAGCTGGCGGCATTCCTGCAGACATTGGTGTTTTGGTTCAGAACGTCGGCTCTCTTTACTCGATTAAGCGAGCGGTAATTGACGGCGAACCTGTGGTTAACCGCGTTGTGACATTAACCGGTAAAACCTTTAAGCAACCTCGTAACGTTTGGGCGCTATTAGGCACACCAGTACATGAGTTACTTGAAGAGTTTGGCTACAAAGCAGATAAAAAACTGCCGCGTTTAATTTTGGGCGGCCCGATGATGGGCTTTACCTTGCCGCATGCCAATGTGCCAATCACCAAAACGTCGAACTGTATTTTGGCGCCAACGCGTCGTGAGATCTCACCAAGCACTTACGAGATGGAATGTATCCGTTGCAGCGCATGTGCTGAAGCTTGCCCTGCGTCTCTACTTCCTCAACAACTGCAATGGCACGCCAAAGCCAACGAGTTGGATAAGTGTGAAGAGCTAAATATTAAAGACTGTATTGAATGTGGTGCATGTGCATTTGTCTGCCCAAGCGAAATCCCTCTTGTTCAGTACTATCGCCAAGCAAAAGCTGAAATCAAAACTCGAAAAGATGAAGCCGCTGCTGCAGAACGCGCCAAGATTCGTTTTGAAGAGAAGAACGCTCGTATGGAGCGTGATAAAGCCGAACGTGAAAACCGCTTTAAAAAAGCCGCAGATAACCGCCGTAAAGATATGAAAACATCCGGCGGTGATGATGCTATTGCTGCTGCGATTGCTCGTGTTAAAGCACAAAAAGCCGCTGCGGATCAGGCTCCGAATGAAGAACCAGCAGTGAAACCTGCGGTTGCTGCCGCTATTGCGAAGGCAAAAGCGAAACAAGCTGCAGCTCAAAAAGCGGAAGGCGCTGAACCAGACAACTCTGAAATGTCTAAACTGCGTGAAGAGCGCAAGCGTCAAGCGAGAGAGCGCAAGGCACAACAAGCAGCAGCCGATACTCCTGCAGAAAGCTCAGGCGATACGAAGAAAGACGCCGTTGCTGCTGCGATTGCTCGCGCTAAAGCGAAGAAAGCTCAACAAGCTGAATCAGCTTCTGAGGCTCCGGCAGAAAGCTCTGGCGACGCCAAGAAAGACGCAGTTGCTGCGGCTATTGCACGTGCTAAAGCCAAGAAAGTTCAACAAGCTGAATCTACTTCCGACGCTCCAGCTGAAAGCTCAGGCGATACAAAGAAAGACGCCGTTGCTGCTGCGATTGCTCGCGCTAAAGCGAAGAAAGCACAGCAAGCGGAATCTGCTTCGGATGCTCCTGTTGAAAGCTCTGGCGATGCTAAGAAAGATGCTGTCGCTGCGGCCATTGCTCGTGCTAAAGCCAAGAAAGCTCAACAAGCTGAATCTGCTGCTGAAGCTCCTGCTGAAAAATCCGGCGATGCCAAGAAAGATGCTGTTACTGCCGCTATCGCTCGTGCTAAAGCCAAAAAAGCCCAGCAAGCGAAGCAAGCAGAAACATCTGAACCAGTGGTTGAAGTTGAAACCGAGACTCAATCGGAGCAAGTCGACCCTAAGAAAGCTGCTGTTGCTGCGGCCATCGCTCGCGCTAAGGCTAAGAAAGCACAGCAAGCGACACAAGAAACAACCGAAGCTCCTGAACCTGCAGTTGAAACTGAAGCTGGAAGTTCTGGCGATGCTAAGAAAGACGCAGTTGCTGCCGCTATAGCCCGTGCTAAAGCAAAAAAAGCACAGCAAGCTAAGCAAGCAGAAACATCTGAACCAGTAGTTGAAGTAGAAACTGATACTCAATCTGAACAGGTCGATCCGAAGAAAGCTGCTGTTGCTGCAGCTATCGCTCGTGCTAAAGCGAAAAAAGCCCAGCAAGAGCTAGATAAAAAGAACAATGAGGAGAAAGAGTAGTGGCCTTCTTTATCGCCAGCTCACCGCACGCGCATAGCCGTAGAAGCACCCCAGATCTAATGAAATGGGTGGCTATTTGTGCATTGCCAGGTCTACTAGCTCAAACCTACTTCTTTGGATGGGGTACCCTCATCCAGTTAGTATTTGCTATTGCACTTGCTGTTACCTTTGAAGCAGCCGTCATGCTATTGAGAAAACGCCCGCCAGTAATGGCACTGCGTGATTACAGTGCTGTTGTAACCGCTTGGCTACTGAGTGTCGCGATTCCCCCACACTCTCCGTGGTGGATCCTCGTCATTGGTATGTTCTTCGCTATTATTATCGCGAAACACTTATACGGCGGCCTAGGGCAGAACCCATTTAACCCTGCGATGGTCGCTTACGTTGTTTTGCTGATTTCATTCCCAGTTCAAATGACCAGTTGGAATGCTCCCGCGAGCCTGATAGCAGAAGCAACAAGCTTTATTGACTCATTCTTGATGATCTTTACTGGCTTCAATAACGAAGGTTTGTCTCTGCAACAAGCACGCCTTGGCATTGATGGCACCACAATGGCGACGCCGCTTGATGCATTCAAAACGGCATTAACGGCAGGCAATACTGCCTCAGAAGCACTATCTCAACCTCAATTTAGTTGGTTAGCTGGCGTAGGCTGGGAGTGGGTAAACCTTGCTTACCTAATCGGCGGTTTAGTGCTGATTAAGCAACGTGTTATTCAATGGTATATCCCTGTGGCTTTCATCGGCAGTCTTACTCTGTTTAGCTTAGTGTTCTTAGTGCTCACTCCTGGTGAAACCGCTTCTCCAACCATTCACCTTCTGTCTGGCGCGACTATGCTTGGTGCATTCTTTATTGCAACCGACCCAGTTTCAGCATCCACGACAGTCAAAGGTCGCTTAGTGTTTGGCGCTCTGATCGGCGGTTTAGTCTTTATCATCCGCAGTTGGGGTGGTTTCCCTGATGGCGTGGCGTTTGCTGTATTGTTAGCCAACATGTGTGTTCCACTGATTGACTACTACACCAAACCTCGCACATACGGTCACTAAGGGAGCGGATACCATGCTAAATGCAATTAAGAAAAACGGCCTTGTACTCGCGATTTTTGCGTGTGCTTCGACGGGTTTGGTCGCGGTAACTCACTACCTGACCAAAGATCAGATCAAACAACAAGAACAGGCTCAGTTACTGTCTGTTCTTAACCAAGTGATCCCACACGATCAGCACGACAACGAGCTGTTTTCGTCTTGTACTTTGGTTCAAGCAGAAGAGCTTGGTACTGAGCAAGCGATGCCGGCTTACATTGCTAAGCTTAATGGTGAGCCAAGCGCGATTGCGATCGAAGCGATTGCACCAGACGGCTACAATGGCGCGATTAAAGTCATTGTTGGAATGAAAACTGACGGTACTATTTTAGGTACTCGCGTGCTTTCTCACCAAGAGACTCCGGGCTTGGGTGATAAGATTGATCTGCGTGTGAGTGATTGGATTCTTTCGTTTGCAGGTAAGCAAGTGACGGATTCTAATCTAGACCGTTGGAAGGTTCGTAAAGACGGTGGTGATTTTGACCAGTTTACTGGCGCTACTATCACGCCAAGAGCAGTCGTGAAGTCAGTCAAACAAGCGGTCCAGTACGTTAACCAAAACAACCAAGCATTGCTTGCTCAACCTCTAAATTGTGGTGGTGAATAATGAGTGACCATAAAACACTGATCAAAAATGGCATGTGGGCCAATAACCCTGCCCTAGTACAACTTCTTGGGTTATGTCCGCTGCTGGCTGTATCGTCAACAGTCACTAACGCACTTGGGCTAGGTATTGCTACCTTGCTTGTACTGGTCGGCTCAAACGTTTCTGTTTCTTTGGTTCGTAACCATGTGCCAAAAGAAGTACGTATCCCAGTATTCGTAATGATCATTGCCTCGCTAGTAACCTGTGTTCAATTGCTGATGAACGCTTACGCCTATGGGCTTTACCTCTCTTTGGGTATCTTCATCCCGCTGATCGTAACCAACTGCATCATCATTGGTCGTGCGGAAGCCTTCGCTTCAAAGAATGAAGTGCTACCTGCGGCTCAAGATGGTTTCTGGATGGGTCTAGGCATGACATCAGTATTGGTCGTGTTAGGTGCGATGCGTGAGATTATTGGTAACGGAACCCTATTTGATGGCGCAGACCTGCTGCTTGGTGACTGGGCTTCTGTGTTACGAATCCAGATATTCCAATTTGATAACAGCTTCTTGTTAGCCCTGCTTCCACCGGGTGCCTTCATTGGTGTTGGTTTCTTAATTGCTTTGAAAAATATCATCGATAACCAAGCAAAATCTAGACAACCAAAACAAGAAAAACCAGTCATTGAACGCGCTCGCGTTACCAATGCCTAATAAGTTAAATTAGCTTAAACCTCGCTGAGTTAGCTCCACCACTCAGCGGGGGAAATCAGATCTAAACAGTACATATAATAATGACGCTCATAAGAGCGCGTAACCGATGATAAAGCAGAAGCAATCCAAGCTTCATGCCCTAACTATTTGAAAGTAATGTCGCTATGAACAATGTAAAACGAGTAGAAATACTTGAGCGTTTAAGAGAAAACAATCCAAAGCCAGAGACTGAGCTTAACTGGAACAGCCCATTCGAGCTGCTGATTGCCGTTCTATTGTCTGCACAAGCAACCGATGTCAGCGTGAACAAGGCGACGGATAAGCTGTACCCTTTAGCCAACACTCCGCAAGCAATTTTCGACCTAGGTGTTGATGGCTTAAAAGAGTATATCAAGACCATCGGCCTATTTAACTCAAAAGCAGAAAACACCATCAAAACGTGTCGTATGCTGCTTGACCTACATAATGGTGAAGTACCGGAAGATCGCGCTGCATTAGAAGCCCTTCCAGGTGTCGGTCGTAAAACAGCAAACGTAGTGTTAAATACCGCATTCGGTTGGCCAACCATTGCCGTTGATACTCACATCTATCGTGTATCAAACCGCACTAAGCTAGCGATGGGTAAAACCGTCGACGATGTCGAAGCAAAACTACTTAAAGTTATCCCAAAAGAATTCAAACTGGATGTCCACCATTGGCTCATTCTTCATGGACGTTACACCTGTGTCGCACGTAAACCACGCTGTGGCAGCTGTATCATTGAAGACCTCTGTGAATATAAAAGAAATTCAAAGAAAAGAGCGAAGATTAGTCTTTCCGTTCACAACGATTAATCAATACGGCAGCGCTTAAAGCGCTGCTTTTTTATTGCCACTCTCTAGAATCCGCCTCTACATAAGTTTTCACTTCTAATTCTGCGTTCCCAAGACAACAGGCATAAAAAATCCCGCCTTTTATGGCGGGATTCAATTATTTAGCTAAGAAGTCTGTCTTAGATAAACTCCACTTTAGTCACTTCTTTGATAGCAGATAGAACAAATGTTGGTACTGCTGCAATGAAGATTAACGATATTAAGTGATTAAACTCTAGCGCTTCTGTGCTGAATACCAACTGACCGAAGCTTGTGTACACAACGCTTAAAGACAAGATAGCCGATACTGCCACCGCACCAAGTAGGTAGTGGTTAGTGAACGGATTCTTACGATAAATCGTTGTAAACGTACGTGCATCGAACAAGCTCCAAAGTTGAGCAAAGATCAGTGTTAAAAACGCAACGGTTTGTGCGTATTGAGCACTGTAACCACCGTCGAGTGCGTAAGAGAATGTCACAAAGCTTAGACCACCTAATGCGAGACCACGAGTTAGGATACGAGCGCCTAGACCATTAGAGAAGAAGCCTTGGTCACGTTTGCCTGGCTTACGCTCCATGAGATCTTTCTCTTCTGGCTCAACACCGAGTGCGAGTGCTGGTAGACCATCAGAAACGAGGTTAACCCATAAAATCATTAGTGGAGTTAGCGGAAGTACTACATCTGGTCCCATGAGTAGGAATGCAAATAGGATTACCGAAACCTCACCCACGTTCGCTGTAAGTACTTGGCGGATAAACTTACGTAGGTTATCGAAAATTTGACGACCCTGACGTACCGCCTTCACGATAGTACTGAAGTTGTCATCCAACAGGATAAGGTCACCTGAGTCTTTCGCAACAGACGTACCTGTAATACCCATCGCAACACCAATGTCTGCACGACGCAGTGCTGGCGCATCGTTCACGCCGTCACCGGTCATAGAGGCAACTTCATTGTTCTCTTGCTGCGCTTTTACGATACGCAGCTTGTGCTCTGGAGTAACACGGGCAAATACTGCAACCTGAGAACAGATAGACAACAGCTTCTCGTCATCCATTTGGTCAAGCTCAGCACCCGTTACCACTAGATCGCCTTCGCTACGGATGATTCCGATTTCACGAGCAATCGCTGCTGCCGTGACTGCGTGGTCACCGGTAATCATTACCGTACGAACACCAGCGCTATAACAGCTATTTACTGCATCGCGTACTTCTGGGCGTGGTGGATCCATGATGCCATAGATACCCAGGATGCTGACGTCTTTTTCAAGCTCAGGGAAATCTAACTCAAGCTCTTCTTCTTTTAATTCACGGAAACCAACGGCAAGTGTACGCAGAGCATCACCACCAAAGGTTTGGATTGCCGCTTCAAAGTTTAAATGAAGCTCTTGAGACGGTGCGGTATCGAGAGCCAAGTTGCCTGAAACTTCACAGCCAACCGTTGGTACGAAACCACCGTCAACCATGAAGCTGGTTGATTTACCAAGAACAACATCTGGCGCACCTTTCAATGCTAGGAAGTGCTTACCTTGTGGGTCACGAACGATAACAGAAGCCATCTTACGACCAGAATCGAACGGGAACTTCTTAACGATTGAGTAGCCACCCGTTGATAGCATTTCATCTTGTTTAAGACCTGCTTTTGCAGCTGCAACAATTAGTGCACCTTCTGTCGGGTTGCCACGAACCGTCCATTTACCATCAGCATTTACATATTCAGCATCGTTACAAAGCGTTGCAACAACAAGACCTTTCATCATTGCAGGGCTGTTTGTCGCTTCGACATTGTGACCTTTGGTAATGAATTCACCCTTAGGATCAAAACCTTTACCTGACACATCCCAGTAACGACCAGACACATCGTACGCTTTCATCACCTGCATTTGGTTTTGTGTTAGCGTACCGGTTTTATCTGAACAGATAACGGTTGTAGAACCAAGCGTTTCATTGCTGCTAGCTGTTTAGCCAAAGCATTATTCTTAACCATCTTAGTCGAGCCCATCGTTAATACGATAGTAACCACCGTTGGTAAACCTTCAGGAATAGCGGCAACCGATAAAGAGATACCTGTTGTTAGGATTTCTAACCATGGCATACCGTGGTAAACACCGATAGCACAAACAATAGCAACAACCACAAGAGCAACAACCAATAATGCGAGTGCGATGGTGTCCATACGCTCTTGCATTGGTGTTTTCGTCTCTTCCGTTTGGTTCATCATATCAGCGATGTGACCAACTTCAGTTTGCATACCTGTGCTTGTTACCACAGCAAGGCCTGTACCTGTAGTCACGATTGTTGTCATGAAGCCCATGTTTTTCTGATCGCCAAGACCAAGGGTCTCATCTTCAAGGCGTTCAGACTGCTTATTCACTGGCTCAGATTCACCGGTCAGTGCAGCCTCATCTACCGTCAGACGGTTTGACTCAAGAATACGAACATCAGCAGGCAGAATATCGCCAGTATTAATTTTGATGATGTCACCAGGAACGAGGGTTTTAGCTGGAACACTGATCCATTTACCATCGCGCATCACTTCGGCTTCTGGAGCTGCCATTTCTTTTAGCGCTTCCATCCCTTTCTGAGCTTTAAATTCTTGCCAGAACGCGATACCAGTATTGATAAGGATAATCACTGCAATAGCAATAGCATCAATCGCGTGGCCAGTAGACCAAGAAACGATTGCACCAACAGCTAGAATAAAAATCAGTGGGTTTTTATATTGATGAATATACAGTTCCCACGCAGAAGCTGACTCTTGTGCAGTCAGTTCGTTAGTGCCGTGCTTCTCTAAGCGTGCATCCGCTTCAGAAGTTAATAAACCTGTCGTTTGATCTGCGTTCAGTTCGTTTAAAACATCTGAACTTTGTTGTGTAAACCATTTACTCGTCATTTGAGTACTCCACATCAATGCCTCACGCCGAGGCTAATGTAATAAAATAATACTTATTCTTATGTGATAGAAAAATCGCACAAATCAAAAGTGAATATTTAGTCGATTTGGTGCGCTTGAAAAACTATATAGTAAGGATTGTCTATTTAGCAAAGATCGCAAAAGATACACTTGATACACACTTGACAACTACTTTGAAAACACAACCACATCAAACATCAAACATCAAACATCAAACATCAAACATCAAACATCAAACATAAAACATAAAACATAAAACATAAAACATAAAACATAAAACATAAAACAAACAATACAAGCCCAAACTATTGTTTAAAAAAGATAAGCACAAAAAATAGACACCCTTTGCACTTTCGTAAAAACCATTGGTTATCAGCGTATTTTATCGAAAACTCCTTAATAACGAAGTAAAACATCGGAATAACCTTTCTATAAACAGGGAGATGTTGGCGTAATCATAAATTGATAAAATGGAAAGTTAGATGCCAATTGTAAAAACGAAAGGAAATCAGCAACAAGATGGAGATATAAGTCACAATTCAACAACCAAGGCCATTCTTGGCCATTACAAAAAAGACCAACACTCAAACTTACTATTTATGCAAAACTGCGAATTAAGCGCTAGTGACTGACAAATTAATAAGGCCGTCGCTATTTAATTTCTTGTAATACAAATAAGAAAAAAGGCAGAGGGGGAGAGTAAGATAGATGATGAGAATAAGAAAATATGACCAAACTCATCATCTCTTTGGTGTTGCTTATGAGCTTGCTCATATATAGTGCTATAAAAGAAACAACCAATAACAAGCTAGGAGCAAATCATGTCAAACGGTCGTATTTTACACACCATGCTACGCGTGGGTGATCTAGACAAGTCTATCGAGTTCTACACCAATGTAATGGGCATGCAGCTATTACGTAAGAACGAAAACAAAGAGTACGAATACACACTGGCTTTCGTTGGCTTTGGCGACGAATCTCAAGGCGCAGTGATTGAGCTGACTTACAACTGGGGCACCACGGAATACGATCTTGGCTCTGCTTTTGGTCACGTTGCTATCGGTGTTGATGACATCTACACAACGTGTGATGCGATTAAAGCAGCTGGCGGCAACGTAACGCGAGAAGCGGGTCCGGTTAAAGGCGGCTCTACACACATTGCGTTCGTTAAAGATCCTGATGGCTACATGATTGAGCTGATTCAGAACAAACAAGCAAGCGCAGGTCTAGAAGGTTAATTCCTTAACCTCTTTGAGAAGTTGAGTTTGAACGCCTGATGAAATAAAAAAGAAGCGAGCACTATGCTCGCTTCTTTTTTATCACTCTCCCCATAATCGATATGCTTCACCAATTATTCTTAACAATCTCATTGATGAAACTTTACATGATAATGATTATCATTTAAATTAACCACCTATTGATTAGTGAGGTAATACAATGATTAGCGAATGGGAAAAACACACGTTACTTGCCGATACTGCATTGCAGCTCGACGATCCTGTACGAAGTATTCTTCATTATCAGCAGGCTTTGAACTTAAGTGAAGAAATTACAGAACGCACCGATATTCAAGCCGATGAGCGGTTACTGATTTCGGTGATTTCTTGCCACAATCTTGCTCAATTCTGGCGTTGGGCTGGCGACACTGAATACGAGCTCAAGTATCTTCAACTGGCTTCTGAAAAGGTACTCACACTGATCCCTCAGTGCCCTAATACTCAATGTTCAAGCTTTATCGATTCTATTGGTTGCTGTAAGAAAGCGCTGATCGATTTCATGAAACGCCACCCAAACCCTAAAATTGCCTCTATGGTGGAAAAGATCGATACCGTGACCAACTGTGAAATGATCGCCCGCTTCCGCTTGAATTAAACAAGTTCCGTTAAAACAACGACTCCAAATTTAAAACATAAAAAAGCCCGTCATCAAGACGGGCTTTGTCATTTCAAAACAAGCTGTTGTTTAGCTTAAACCTGTGTGCGACCTAAAGAGATCACAACACGTCGGTTCTTATCTTTACCAATTGGCGAGTTATTGTCCGCAATCGGACGACGCTTGCCATAGCCTTGCACTTGGATACGATCTTCTGGCAGGCCTAGAGATTTGAAGTACTCTCTTAACGATTCTGCTCTGCGCTCTGAAAGGTTTTGGCTAATCCCTTTGCTGTCGACAGAGTCGGTGTACGTTGCCACCAGCACAAGGTCGATGTCTTGGTTATAGCGAACGTAATCGGCAATCTGGCTCAGCCTTTTGCGCGACGACTTGTTCAGCTGGTCGCTGTTGCGGTCGTAATGCAAAATAGTGAAAGAGATATCTTCAAAGCTGTAAGGCAGCAGGTTAGCAACACAGTCACTGAACACATTGTATTTTTCTTGGAACAACACCGACGACAACGACACTTCGATACGTTGATCTCGGCTCTGCCACTCTTGGTAGCTGAATGTCGGATAACGCCCTTTCTCCAACTCACTCAAGATGCCCCAAGCTGTTTGACCGCCGACATAGCCGTCAAATTGCTGGAAGAACTTAATGGTTGTCATACGATCAGCACTTTCACCCGGACGCCAAGGTGGCGGCATAGAGATCAAGCTTACATTGCGCGTCGCACCCATTGGACGGCGCATTTTAAGCTCAAAGTCCAAAATGATTTTTTTACTCGCGCGAGATGAGAACTCAGCATCACCAAAGTTTGGAATTGGGTGGACCAAGCGACATTCAAGTGGCGTGTTGGCTACCATCTCCCATGTCGACTGTTGAGGAGATGCTCCGTAACGCTTTTCTTGTGCCATGACCGATGACGACACAAGTAGCGAAAATAGCATTGAACCTGTTATGAGTTGTTTCTTCATAAAGTGGAGTATCTCTTAAGCAATTCGTTTAACAATGCAGCCAATTGCCGCATTTTTCTCTCACGTTTAAATATGCAATTATCAAGCCGTAATGGGTTGGGTAATTTAAGATTTATTGCCCTTCCCTAGTTTTTATCACTGCTATTATCTGCAATAATGCAGCCTTAATCACACTTATTTGGGCTAACATGACTGTAGAAAACGAAGCTCTGACCCTAAAAAAACGCTTTCGCGGCTATTTTCCAGTGGTCATCGACGTGGAAACCGCAGGGTTTAACGCTGAAACCGATGCATTATTAGAAATCTGTGCCATTACATTAAAAATGGATGAGAACGGAGATCTGCACCCTGCATCAACGCTTCATTTTCACATTGAGCCTTTTGAAGGCGCAAATATAGAGCAGGCAGCATTAGACTTTAACGGAATTAAAGACCCATTTAGCCCATTACGTGGTGCTGTGTCGGAACAAGAAGCCCTTAAAGAAATCTACAAGCTAGTGAGAAAAGAACAAAAAGCTTCAGATTGCAGTCGCGCAATCATGGTTGCTCACAACGCTACATTCGATTTGAACTTCGTTAATGCGGCAAGTGAGCGCTGTAAGCTTAAACGCGTCCCTTTCCATCCATTTGCTACTTTTGACACTGCAGCTCTTAGTGGTCTTGCCTACGGTCAAACCGTTTTGGCTAAAGCTTGCCGCACTGCAGGGATGGAATTTGACAACAAAGAAGCACACTCTGCTTTGTATGATACGCAAAAAACCACAGAGTTATTTTGCGGCATTGTAAACAAATGGAAAACCCTTGGTGGTTGGCCTCTTGTTGACGAAGAATAAAAAATAGAGTCGGTAAACGTTTTTTCGTATTGCCTTCATAAAAAACACAACATCCCGAGAATAATATGAATCCTGTTGTAATTTCAGTTTGCATCATGCTTGTTTTAGCTTTGATGCGCGTAAACGTAGTCGTTGCTCTGACGTTCAGTGCAATTATCGGTGGCGTAGCCTCTGGTATGAGCTTGAACGACGCAGTCGCGGCTTTCGAAAGTGGATTAGGCGGCGGTGCAACGATTGCACTTAGCTACGCTATGCTTGGTACATTCGCTGTTGCTATCTCACGTTCTGGTATCACAGATCTCCTTGCTCAAAGTGTTATCAAACGCATTCACGGCAAAGAGAACAGTGCGGCATCGACTGGTCTTAAATACGGCATGCTTGCGTCGTTGATCTTAGTGACCATGTCTTCGCAAAACGTGATTCCAGTACATATCGCCTTCATCCCAATCTTAATCCCACCTCTACTAGGCGTATTCGCAAAAATGAACCTAGACCGCCGTCTAGTTGCGTGTGTACTTACTTTTGGTCTGATTACACCTTACATGGTGCTACCGATTGGTTTTGGTGGCATCTTCCTAAACAACATTCTGCTTAAAAACCTTCACGACAATGGTCTTGAAAACGTAGTAGCAAGCCAAGTGCCAATGGCGATGTTGTTACCCGCTGCGGGCATGATCTTCGGTCTTCTTACTGCAGTATTCTTTACTTACCGTAAGCCTCGCCAATACAAAGAAACCTCTCACACTGTTGTTTCAACAGAAGTGAAAGAGATCAACAAGAAGCACATCCTAGTAGCAGCAGCTGGTATCGTAGCAGCGCTAACAGTTCAACTATCGACTGGCTCTATGATCATCGGTGCTCTAGCGGGTTTCATGGTATTTACCTTCGGTGGCGTTATTGCTTGGAAAGAGACACAAGATGTCTTCACCAAGGGCGTTCACATGATGGCAATGATCGGTTTCATCATGATTGCAGCAGCAGGTTTCGCGGCAGTTATGAAGCAAACAGGTGGCGTTGAATCTTTGGTTGAAGCACTTTCAACAAGCATCGGCGACAACAAGCCTCTAGCAGCACTACTTATGCTAATTGTTGGTCTATTGGTTACTATGGGCATTGGTTCTTCGTTCTCTACGATTCCAATCCTTGCAACTATCTACGTTCCACTAGCAGCAGCATTTGGCTTCTCGACAATGGCAACAATCGCTCTAGTAGGTACAGCTGCTGCACTTGGTGATGCGGGCTCTCCGGCTTCTGACTCAACATTAGGTCCAACGTCTGGTCTAAATGCTGATGGTCAACACGAGCACGTATGGGAAACCGTAGTTCCAACATTCCTGCACTACAACATCCCACTGATCGTATTCGGTTGGATTGCAGCCATGGTTCTGTAATTAGGTTTGTAGTTAAAGAGCCCTACACTCACTTTTATAAAGACCGCCTCGTGCGGTCTTTTTTGTCTCTGAGATTCATTCTACTCTTCCTTCCGCTCACTCTCATTGAACTAGCGACACCAAACAAAAAAGGCTTACTCTGATGAGTAAGCCTTAGAAATCATTGCGAATACAGATGACTCTCGCTGAATTACGCAGCGGGAGCATTACTCACTAAAATTTCGCGAATAGACTTAAGCGTCGCTTCCGTTGAATGATAATCCAATTCAACTTCACTAAAGATGCCGTTCACTTCAAGCATTAAGGTCGGGTAAGAAAATACACCCATCGCTTCTTTAAAGCCTAGCTGGTCATCTAACTCACTTTCCAATAACTTGCTAGAAAGGTCATTTTCAAACTGTTGAACATTCATACCTAGCTCTTCAGCCAACTGCAAATGTGTGTCTTGGCTATGTGGCAACATCGCACGAAGGTAGTAAGCATGTTGAATCGCTTCAAGCATCGCTTCGTAGTGGTCTTGAAAACCTGCAGCAATCACGGCACGGCACGCAGGGTAAGTACTGCGAACAGGTTGGCACTCTGTCCAAAAATCATGGTTAAACTCAGTACCCAACTTAGCTTCGATCTGCTTCCAAATCGCTTGCAGCTTGCCTTTCATCTCTTCTGACATTGGCTCATCAGAATCCGGGGCCAAACCACCCACTACATAGTTAAACTCAATGCTCGCAGGCAATTGTTGTTTCAATAACTCAAGTGTTGGCTTGTAACCCCAACACCAGCTGCACATTGGATCATGCACATAATGAAGTTTTACGTTCATTGTTCATTCCTTATCGAGTCAATGATTCGATCAATTCAAACAAAAAAGGAGCCTGATTAAGGCCCCTCATTTTAACTATTCAGCGCAAAGGCTAGAACTTATTCAGCGTCATCGCCAGCAACTTTAGCCGCTGCTTCTTTGATGATTGGCTGAAGTTCGCCTTTTTGGAACATCTCAAGAATGATGTCACAACCACCGATTAGCTCACCTTCAACCCAAAGTTGTGGGAAAGTTGGCCACTGTGCGTAAGCAGGAAGCTCTGCACGGATATCAGGGTTTTGTAGGATATCTACGTAAGCAAATTTTTCGCCACATGCCATTAGAGCTTGAGACGCTTGAGAAGAGAAACCACAGCTAGGTAGCTTAGGAGAACCTTTCATGTACAGTAGAATAGTGTTTTCTTCAATTTGCTGTTTGATTTTATCGATAGTTTCCATTGCTTCCTCGTTAATGGATTACGGCTTTTATTGCCTTTATTCTACCCCAAACTAAAAGAATAAAAACCATATAAAAAAAGCGGTTAACAAGCTAAGCTAACAATTCACACAAAAGTAATGAAATAAGCTTTTAATAAAGTAAAAACTTGCTAAACTATATCGCAAGTCAGCAAATTGACCATGGTTGGCAGTATAGCGAGCCATGAATAATAATATCACTGGAAGCAATCGAAAGAGTTAACTCTTTCATATCAATGGAGAATTGAGCAATGGCATTTGAACTACCGGCTCTTCCTTACGCGAAAGACGCGCTAGAACCACACATCTCAGCAGAAACGCTAGATTTCCACCACGGCAAGCACCACAACACTTACGTTGTTAAGCTAAACGGCCTTATCCCAGGTACTGAGTTTGAAGGCAAAACACTAGAAGAGATCGTTAAGACTTCTACTGGTGGTGTTTTCAATAACGCTGCTCAAATCTGGAACCACACGTTCTACTGGCACTGTCTTGCTCCTAAAGCGGGCGGCGAACCAACTGGCGCTGTTGCAGAAGCTATCAACGCTGCATTCGGTTCTTTCGAAGAATTCAAAGCGAAATTCACTGATTCAGCAATCAACAACTTCGGTTCTTCTTGGACTTGGTTAGTTAAGAAAGCTGACGGTTCTCTAGACATCGTTAACACTTCTAACGCTGCTACTCCTCTAACAGAAGAAGGTGTTACTCCACTTCTAACTGTTGACCTATGGGAACACGCTTACTACATCGATTTCCGCAATGTTCGCCCTGACTACATGGCTGCATTCTGGAACCTAGTAAACTGGTCTTTCGTAGAAGAGAACCTAGCTAAGTAATTATTGCTTACGCTGCGCTATTTATAGCGAGTTATCTATTGAAAGCTCATGCCTCGGCGTGAGCTTTTTTGTATCTGTCGTGTTCCACAAAATCTAAACATTTCGTAATAAACCCGCCAATAGCGCTTACTTCTCGAACTATTGATAGCCTTCTTCCCAACCCTACATAAATTCTCTATTTGCCTGTAATTAAACACTAAAGTTTGCCGACTCCATGCCGTTAAAGGTGTATCCAATGAGAGGCGACATGCAAATACATACTTTAGACAAAGCAGGAATCATCAACGAACTGAAGTTCGGCATCGGGATCAGCCAAGCGGTTGAGCAAGGTCGCCGTGCAGATTTCGCGTTGCTATTATCTATGTTTTCTAATGATGTCCGTGATTGCACGCCAATTGACACCATTGAAATCACAGAGACAAATGAAGATCGCCTGCGCAAACAATTTGGCGTAGCAGAACCTCAACAACTGCGTTCAAACCAGTCTTCATATGAGATTTCAGCTCAGCAATCTAATCATTTTCATCAAGCTAGCCTTGCCAGCGCCAAACTCAGCCATTACTTGAAACCTGAAGCGCTTGCCTTCATGCCTGAAGATACAGCCGACTTACCCGAAGAGGTTTACCAAAACCTTTCTGGTCATGACCGACGCAAACTCGCAAACAAGCATTTACCTGATTTGCCACATGCCACGCTCTACAATGAGCTAACCACCGCGCAACGTCGGTATCAAATTCAAGCTCAAGTATAGCGATCACCTACCTTTCCCTTTTTCGCTGTCTATCCATAGCTCTTCTTCGACTAACTCGCACACTTCAAAGTATTCACACGAATGATATGAACCACTAGCCTTAGGCAACCTAAAAACACCTGATGTCGGTTACCGCTTGAAGTTACTACAAAATGTGACGTGCCACTAAGTTCATAAAAACTTATTAATTGGCACACCTTAGTTTGAACCAATTCACACCCATTGTATAAATTTTAACCCATCCTTATCCGACATGGACGATTTGTTTAGGTACTGGGATGGAAATAAAAAGCTCAATCATATTGGTGACATCTGCCGGCTCGCGACTGGGGGGGGCGATTGCGAACCACTTTGTTAACCTTGGAGCCACCGTCATCCTTTGTGATAAAGACACGGAAGCACTTAAAGCGACGTATCTACAGTGTGCCCGGTTTTCTGACTCTGTTTACCACTACACGCTCAAAGGCAATGACAGCCAAGCGATTCTCAGCGTATATGATTTTATTCAAACCACCTTCAACACGACACCCGATGTGCTGGTCAATAACTGGATAAGCTCCCCAATGCCTAGCCTAATTGGCGATCAGCCTGTGAGCAGCTTTATTAATGATCTCTCATCGATGGCATCGACCCTGTTCGCATTTGGGCAAATCAATGCTGAGAGATTGCGAGAGGAAGATAAGGAAGGCGTGATTGTGAATGTGATATCTCATGATGACTTTCACGATGTGTCTGGCTTAGAGAGCGCAAACTCAATGATCACTGGCTTTACCCATAGTTGGGCGAAAGAGCTGACTCCCTTTGGCATTCGAGTCGGTGGCGTTGTTCCCGCCGTTCATAACTCCGATGGCAAGCTCAACCGATGTCACTGGGCGCAGCTGCAAGACGAGCTGACCAGAACAACCGAATACATTGTCTCGAATGACTACTTCAGTGGGCGAGTTGTCGCGGCAGAGGTTTAACTCCCTATTCCAATTGAACATGACTGGCTCAGCTCATATTAAGTAGCAGAGCTATTGCCTCTCATACCAATTAAAGTAAAAATGTGATCTAATTAAGATTGATGAATTATTGTGAAAT
>NZ_JBGOOD010000039.1:0-48576 GCF_041439475.1 Vibrio sp. 1S139 | reverse complement strand
TGAAGCCTTTTTTCTATCTAAATAAACAAGTTAGCTCTTAAGATCCTGTCTATGTAGGTTCATTAGATTCTCAATAGACTCTTCAAGAGAGTGTGACATGTACGAATGGATTTGATTGCCATCCGTTGCGTCAATCTCGATCATAGAAATCCCGTTGTCCGCTTTGTCTTCAAGAAAGCTTAGAGACTGCTCGACTGATTGACTGGTGAGAACCTGTTGATTTGATAAAACAATACGACATGTGTGTAGAACCATAGCCTTTTCCTTTTTATATTCGATAGGTCTCTGCATCTTGGCGTGCTAAGTACCGATCGTTGACGTTGTGAGAAGAATGTCCTCTCTAGGTTAAATTTAGTCGAATTGAATAAAATTAAAACCCTTTTTTGTGATTTATCTGACCTTCGCTTCCGAAAGTGGCTAGCGACAATGGTGGTTCACGGTAAACTTTTAGGTATCGGATCAAACGCTATGGTAAGTGGGAAGAGTACGGCATGTCGAAAAAGATCAATCACAACAGCAGCTTAACCAGTGAGCAGTGCCATTTGGCTCGATATGCACGAGATGCTCGCTTTGATGGGATGTTTTTTACAGCGGTGAAAACGACAGGAATTTTTTGTCGCCCGATTTGCCCAGCCACACCACCCAAAGAAGAAAACGTCGAATATTTTTCCCATCAAGCTCAAGCATTGAAAGCGGGATATCGTCCTTGTTTACGTTGTCGACCAGACAGCGCACCTTTTTCGCCGGCTTGGAAGGGCGTCGAAACCACTTTCTTACGTGCGATGCAGTTGATTGATAATGGCGCTCTGAATTCAGGATCTATCGTCGACCTTGCAACGCGGTTAGGTATTTCAGATCGTTATTTACGAACCTTATTCGACAATTACATCGGCGTGTCACCCAAGCAATATAGTCTGTACAGTCAATTGATGTTTGCCAAGCAGTTGCTGCACACCAGTAGCATGAGCATTACTGATGTCGGCTTTGCTAGTGGCTTCAATAGTACGCGCCGTTTTAATGATGCCTTTCAAAAAGAGCTGCAGCTTTCGCCAAGCCAAATTAGGCGAGCGAAGCCAAGTGACACTCAGAGTAATCATATTCAGCTTGGTTTTCATGGACCCTTAGATTGGAACCACTTGTTGAGGTTTTATCGACGAAGAATGATTGAGGGCTTAGAAGGCGTTGGCGAAGATTATTATAAGCGCACGGTAAATGTGAACGGGTCAAAGGGTTGGTTCAAGGCGACTTTAGCCAAAGATAACCGCTTGGATATTGAATTCGAGTTGGATGATATAAGCCAATTAAGAAGCTTGATTGCGAATATCCGCCGTATGTTTGATCTTGATGTCGATATTGCCAAGGTTGAGACGTTCTTTACGACTATCGATCCTAACTTGGTGGCTAAGAGTGGTATCCGTATTCCTGGCGTGTGGAGTGCTTGGGAGGCAGGCGTGAGAGCGATTCTAGGACAGCAAGTTTCGGTAACCGCGGCGATTGGTCAGCTTAACTTATTGGTCAAAGAGCTTTCTGATGAACATGAGAAAGCCAGCTTCCCAACACCAAAACAGATAGCGGACGCTGATGTTAGCTTCTTGAGAATGCCGGGAAGCCGCAAAGAGACCCTAAAGCGTTTTGCCGAATACATGGTCGACAATGAAGCTGAGCATCCTTCTAAATGGATTGAGCTAAAAGGGATTGGGCCTTGGACTATTCAATATGCACTGCTTCGCGGGTTAAGCGAACCTAATCATCTGTTGGTTGGTGACTTGGTGGTGAAGAAGTTTATTGAGCATCGCCCCGCCATCAACACGGAGAGTGTTTCGCCTTGGGGTAGTTACGCCACGTTCCACTGTTGGAATCAGTCTTAATCGGAATACTAAGCTAGGAGATATCATGGACAACCGTTTTACTTACTATGAGAGCCCATTGGGAACCGTGACGTTACAGGCGAACGATGAAGGCTTGCTCGGCCTTTGGTTCGAGACACATACCACCAAGCCGGAACCGTTGGGTGTTCAAGATGATAGCTTTCCGATCTTTGCATTGGCTATCGAGCAGCTTAATCGCTATTTCTCGGGCGAAGCTATTCAGTTTTCTGTGCCGATTGCAGCCAAGGGCACGCCATTTCAGCAGTCGGTTTGGCAGGCGCTGACGACCATTCCTTATGGAGAGACTTGGAGCTATGCACAACTGGCCGATGCGATAGGCAATCCGAAAGCCGTTCGTGCTGTGGGTTTGGCGAATGGCAAAAATCCGGTTTCAGTGATTGTGCCGTGTCACCGTGTGATTGGTAAAAACGGCAAACTGACGGGTTATGCAGGTGGCGTAGAACGTAAACAGCACTTATTGGTGATAGAGGGAAGAGAGCAAGACTAGCAAGCGATTTAGCCATGAGCCTGTCGAGATGCTGGCTGAATATCTCGTACTACTTAATGGTGAAGGCGAGTGGTTCTTAAAATATGACTTTGAATTAAAATCAACGCTTTCTGGGAAATATCGATTTGGTTGCATATTCTTTGACTATGTTCTCTAGGCAAGGATGCCCAAATGAATAGATTCCCCTTACTAATATCTGGCTGCAGCTCTGCATTATTGCTGACAGGTTGTTTAACTGATACCAGCCGACCTTTCGAGGTTCCACAGCTTGCTCTGTTCAAAGGTATGTATGAGAACGCAGATAATGACAGTTATCTACTTTTTGAATCCGGGCAAGTGACTTATCAAACAACGGATAATTCCGTGACTCGAACCTATCGTGTTGATGATGACTTGATCACCATTGAATTCAATTCTGGAAGCAGCCGAACTGACTCTAGACTAGTGATGCGCATTCAACAGAAGGGCGAGATGCTAACTTGCAACCAATGTCCAGCGATACAATTGAGTAACGTCTGGACACTTGTAGATAAGCCTGTGAAAGACAGTTCGAACTAGAAAAGATCTCCGAATTAGAAAAGATCGCCATTAAGCCATAGGTGTGCAGCGATACTGACGGCATAGCCAATCATGATCACTGGCATCCATTTCAAGTGGCCAAAGAAGGTGTATTTGCCATGCGCCGCGCCCATTAACGCCACACCTGCCGCACTACCAATAGATAACAAGCTGCCGCCAACGCCTGCGGTTAAGGTGATCAGTAGCCAGTTACCCATCGACATTTGAGGTTCCATCGATAACACGGCAAACATCACCGGAATGTTATCGACAATCGCAGATAAGATCCCCACCATGATGTTGGCCCAAATTGGATCCCATTGGCTATACATCACGCCAGAGGCAAGCTCCAAGTATCCCAGTAGACTCAAGCCACCTACACACATTACCACGCCGTAGAAGAACAGCAGAGTGTCCCATTCGGCATGGGACACTCTTCGAAATACATCAAAGGGCACGACTGAACCGAGTCGCTTCAATGCCCCCCCATCATTGTTGGCAATCGCCACCGCTTTTTTCTTCGCCAGTGAATTTGGTAAGGTCTTACGCAAGAAATAACCAAAGAACTGTAGATACGCCAGCCCCATCATCATGCCCATTACTGGAGGGAAGTGGAGTACGGCATGGAAAGCAACCGCAGTGCCGATGGTCATGATGAACAACAACACGATGCGTCTTGCACCGCGTTTTAATTCAACGTGCTGATGCACCGTGTCGGGTTGGGTTGTGGGAACAAAGTAAGACATGATCATTGCAGGGACGAGGTAATTCATCACTGAAGGAATAAATAAGGGAATGAATTCACTGAAGCTCACATAACCAGCCTGCCACACCATCAACGTTGTGATGTCACCGAATGGGCTGAACGCGCCGCCAGCGTTAGCGGCTATCACGATATTCACACAGGCTAGGTTAACGAATTTAGGATTAGAGCCAGCAACCTTGAGAACAACGGCGCACATCAATAGAGCTGTCGTGAGGTTGTCGGCAATAGGCGAGATAAAGAAGGCCAGAATACCGGTTATCCAGAACAGAGAGCGGAAATTAAAGCCTTTGCCTACCATCCACGCTTGCAGCGCATCAAACAGTCTTCTCTCTTCCATAGCACTAATGTATGTCATGGCGACGAGCAGAAAGAGTAATAGCTCGGCGTATTCCAGAAGGTTATGCTCGAGCGCTTGTTTGGCGACTTCAACAAGGTTGTGTTCTTGGTAGGTAAAACCAATGATTATCCAGATCAGGCCCGCTGCAAGTAGAACCGGCTTGGATTTTCGGAGTTTTAGGTATTCTTCCATCATCACAACTATGTAAGCGACAACGAAAATAGTCAGCGATAGGTAGCCAGCAAATGAACTGGTTAGCTTAAGTGGCTCTCCCAACTGAGAAGTGGCAGCGCCTGCTACCGTAGAAAAAAATAATAAAGAGAGAACAGCAGAAAGCTGGATACCTAACATGGATTACGCTCCGAAGTTAATAAGTTATTAACACGGGTAAAAGCGTAGACCTAAATAACCATGTGCAGTGTGATAGATATCTTAATAATTCAATAGATTATATAGAAAACAGTAGATTGGGTGAAAACGTGAGGTCACAGTGAAAGCCGTTGATTATAGGAACCCTGTCGTTCATAGGAAAACGGTCGATCATCGGCAACTTGTTAATCATAGAGAAATAGAGAAATAGAGAAATAGAGAAATAGAGAAATAGAGATTATAGAGATTATAGAGATTATAGAGGTTAGGGAAAAAGCCCTACCGGGTTTAGTACCGATAGAGCTTATTCGCCATTGCCAATATTATGCAGCATTGAGATCAAACGTCAGTGTTTGTTCTGCTGCACATACTTCAACAGGCCAGCCATAGGATTGGTATTCAAGCGCAAGTTTGTCCGCTACTACGCGAGATACTGTTGCAGTGATCCACATGCCTTTGCCCATTACTTGATATTTAAGCGTTCTCATTTCCATAGTCATCACCGTTCTCCTTCTATATTGGCTGCGCGAAGTCTATAGCACCTCTGAGGGCTGAAATTTCGAATTAAGCTCAAATTCTTTATAAAATGGCTCACTGTTTGCGCTTGGCTCAAAACTCAATCAACTAAGGGAAACGGTTGCGTTCTGGAAGCAAAATCACTTTTTAAGTCTCTGTATTATAATCGAATTAAAATTGACCAGAAAAACAATGTAAGAGATCTCTTACAGCATTATCAGAGATCGCACTAGGTAAAAACTTCTCACTAGAAGCCAGACTTGTGTGGCGATTGTGTGCGTTTTTGGTTGCGCTGTTGAAGCAAGATTTTTTAGTTTTGTATGTGAAATATTCTATTTTATTTAGCGTATGGTCCTGCTTTTAAATCCAAATCACAGTTTTATATGTTGCTGTGCTTCTTTTATTTAAACCGATACGCTATTTGATTTTGGTCATTAACCTTTCGCTCATTAGTTTGCACTATCTATACGTGTTCTGTTCCACATAAACGAGATGTATAGAGGTCCTTATGACTAATCCAACCAAAACCGATCGTAAAGTCACGATCGGCAGCTATATCGCACTCGCGTTCGCGATGGTGTTCTTTTCAGGCTTAATGCAGTCCAATGAATGGTATGGAGTGTTCGATTTTACAACGCTCAACGGTTCATTCGGTAAGGTCGCTTACGATGTGAGTGAAACGGCCGATGGTATTCAAGCGGCAACGACGTCACTGCGTGGTAAAGGCGGTAGTGGTGCTCGCGACGGTTTCATTTTTGCTTTGACACTTATTCCGACCGTGATGTTTGCACTGGGTATGATTAACGTACTTGAGCACTACGGTGCACTGGATGCGGCTCGTAAACTACTGACACCTCTGCTTCGCCCTCTGATGGGTATTCCGGGTAACTCAGGCTTGGCACTGATCGCTTCTTTGCAAAGTACCGATGCTGGCGCAGCGATGACACGTCAGCTGAAAGACGAAGGACATCTGACTAAGCGTGAAACCGATGTGTTCACCATGTTCCAGTTTACGGCGGGTGCGGCGATCGTTAACTTTTTCTCTTCAGGTGCGGTGCTGTTCACTCTAACCGCGATGGACGGCTCTTTAGCGGTGACATCGTCAATTGGTTTGGCTGTCGCTGTGATGTTTATCTTTAAGTTTGTCGGCGCGAATCTGTTCCGTATTTACCTCAACATGACTGAAGGCAAAGAAGACAAACCAAAATCAGACAAAGAACAAAAACTAGAAGAGGAAGTAGCATAATGAGCGAAGTTAAAGCAAAGAAACCAATGGTTACTGATATTTTCGTTGAAGGTGCTAAGAAAGGCTGGGTTATTGCGACTACCTCTACGGTACCGAATGTTCTGATGGCGTTTGTGATCATTAAGGCATTGCAGATAACGGGTGCGCTGGATTTGATGGGCAGTGTATTTGCTCCAATTATGGCGGTATTTGGTTTACCTGGCGAAGCGGCAGCGGTATTGATCGGTGCGTGGATGTCGATGGGTGGCGCGGTGGGCGTGGTTATCACGCTGTTTGACCAAGGTATTCTGAACGGCAACCATATAGCTATCTTGGCGCCAGCTATCTACTTGATGGGCTCTCAGGTGCAATACATGGGCCGTATTATGGGACCAATTGGTACTGAAGGTCGCTACATCCCGGTGATGATCGCGATTTCGGTATTGAATGCGTTTGGTGCAATGTTCTTGATGAACATTATTTTGTAACGTGACTTTGAACGGTTAGCTGCGAACAGCTTTCAGACGTTACAAAAAAGGAAACCCCGTTTGGCTTTCACCAAACGGGGTCTATTCTTTTCGTAGCCATCCTGCTACTGCGCGTTACTTATCTTTCAATAGGTAACTGGTGCTCCCTGCATCGTTCCTTGACGTGGCTAAATCCTTTAACCTATCCAATTCATCGCCGTCCTAGCGGTGTCCTTGCAAACTCATCATCCTGATAAGCGACTCTATCCTAGAGCATAACTTCCTTGCTGATAACTCATCCTAAGCCATCAAATCTTCATCCTGAAGATACCTAATCCGTTAGGCTTTTTCCTGTTCCTGCCAACTCCCTGTCGACATGTGTATTAAACACTGCAGAGGCTTTGCTCACAATCCACCCTAAGAAATAAATGTACCCACTGATCGAAAGAAATATGCGTGGATTCATACAAAACAAGGGCTTGGGTTTGTATTTTAGGAATTTTCTGCGAAGCTTGATTGTGATCTCTTACGTTCGGTGTGAGAGATCTCTTACAAGTACTCGGGTGCGATTTTCATTTTATCTCGGCGGGTGTTGTCGAACAGATAACAAAGAACACTGAGTAAACACAAAATAATAGGGAAATATGATGGTTACAGCACTTTACGCAGCCTTGCTGACGATCGTAATGATTTGGTTAGCAATAGAGGTGATCAAGCAAAGGCGAATCAATCTTGTTGCTCATGCTGATGGCGGTGTCGAGTCGTTACAGATAGCACGTTCGGCACAAAGTAATGCTATGGATTACATCCCAATCACCGTTATTTTGATGGGATTGTTAGAGATGAATGGCGCCGGTGTGTGGCTGATTCATGTCATTGGTGTGGCGTTTATTCTGGGGCGTGTGATTCATGCGAAAGGGATCTTAGCGAAGAACTTCAAAGGTCGAAAAGTGGGTATGGTGTTAACGCTTATCTGCATGATCTCTTTGATTGTCCTAAACTTAGCTTACCTACCTTTTGATAAAATGTTCTAGGGAGCATTATGGCGTTGCGTCTTCCTCCTGCTTGGGCGATTGTCCTCGCAGGCTTGATACTCAACATCATGGCGATTGTCATGTCGAGCTTGGTGCTCGATAAAATTGAAGCTGAGAAAGCGGAGTACAACGATCGCAAATACGGCAATGTGTACTCAATACAGCTTGCTTGGAATACGATTGAAACCCTAGAGCGCAAGCGTGAAGCGATTTTGATTCACCTTGATAAACTAGAAACGGTGCAGCCGACCACGGTTCTCGACGAAGCACTGCGTGGGCAACTTAGGCGTTGGGTGAGTAGCGAAGTGCCAAGTATCTCTTTGGCTCACTTACCGAAACTGATGATGCTGATAAACAGTGCACAAGAAGCGCAACGAACTCGAATCGATGATTACTATTTGGATAACCTGACCTTGGTTGAGTTAATCCAAAGGCTTGATGATAAAATGGCTTTCTATAAGAACATCGCCCTGTTTCTTCAAGTATTTGGCTTGGCGCTTATCTTAGCTCGCGACCTCGCTAGAAGACCTTAATCTTTAACCTTAATGCCTCCATTTACTTATCGACTTGTATCGTTAGCGAGACTCATTTGGCAGGTTAGGGTGCTGTTGCCCTTGGTACTTTGGTAACTGTTCTTTTAGCCCCTTAAACGTGCTCAGTGCACTGCCTATCGATAACTTGTTCATCAACCAATTTGGCAAGATGCCCCCTGCGTTCGCATACGCGGTGTAGGTGATGTAGGTATTGCCATTAGTCAGCGGTTGCAGTGTCCAAAGTGCGTCCACATCGTAGATTCGAATGTACCCCGACTCTTTCGCCAAATAGTTCGACGCATCCTTTATCGACAAAACAAACTGCCCACCCTCGATGCTGTATTTTGAGTAGGTCACCATGTCTCGATCTCTGGCAGGCCACGGTGCTTTGAATTGGGTATAGACGATGTTTTCATCTTCAGATATCTGCATCAACACACGGCTTTGCGATACATTATCTATCCAGTTTGGCACGTTCTCACTGTCTTCCAATAACAGTAAAAAACCGGAGTAAGTGGTGGGCGTTTGCATCTGTGCTCGTATTTCGACCAAGCCTTCGCTGTGTGGCCTTTTATCAATCATGATGCCATCTTCACTTTTGACGAACTGCCATGGGTTGGCATAAGTCAGTGTCGATAGGGCGCAAAGGCCGAGTACCAAAATCTTAGGTAATGTCATTATTCTTCCATAAAAAGAAAAGCTTATCTGCTAGGAGTATAGAATAGAAATGGACTTAGTAGGTGTTGCCAATCGCTTTGGGTTGGCCTCTTTGGGGAAAATCCCAATGAAAACGGAAGCGTTCGGTCGCTTCCGTTTTATTCTTGGGCAATGGATAAGCGCTGTAGGCTAGAGCTTATAGGCTTCTACGGTTTTGATGGTTGTCCAGTTGCTGTTGGCGTCTTGGATGAACTCTTGTGTATTCTCCAGCCAGCGTTTCTGAACCGATTTGTCTAAGTTCAGATACAACTTTCCATCTTCCACCTTCCAAGCGAGAGGGTCGGTTTCAAACTTCTTACCCATGGCTACTCCAAACGCGCAGTAACCGCCATATTGAGGGGCATAGGCTTCTGGATTGGCTCGAAATTCATCTCTGTTTTCACTGCTCGCAAAGTTATAGATCGCATTCTTATAGGTCGCTGTGAACTCAGATGTGCCTTTTACTGGACCTTCATTGGCAAAGTAAGCGACAGGATCATAGCCTTTAATTGCGAGGTTATTGCTGTCGACACTCATATCAAGGTCTGCTGCCATTAACGAAAAGCTGGTGCCTAGTAACGCGGCCATTAGAGTGATTTTTTGACTGGTCGATTTCATGTGTGACATATCAAGTTCCTTGTCAGTGTTGGTTATCTTGTTTGAAATAATTTAGCCCACTCGTCCGGTCTATAGAGGGACAAAAGAACTAAAAACTAAGCGAATCGTTCGGAGGATGCATGGATCTGCTTTCACAACTAATGGAACACTTCTCGATACGCACTGGCGTTTTCTATTCTGGAAACCTGTGTGGAGTATCGTCATTTAACGCGCAACAAGGTAAAGAGGGCCACCTTCATGTATTGAGCGCGGGGGAGTTGAGCTTGTCTAGCGCTCACACGGAACACAGGCATTTGTCGCAGCCTTGCATTGTTTATTTGCCGAAATGGCGTCACTGGCCGCGATGTCTCGCACTCAGTTTATTGAAGCGTTCAAACGGGAAGTGGGTGAAACGCCGGGAGATTATGTGCAAAAGTGGCGAGTCTCTGTTGCTCAATCTCTGTTATTGCAAAATAAGCCGATCAATTGGGTCGCTGATGAAGTGGGTTACAATAGCTATTCAGGATTCTCACGTGCTTTTCAACATGTTGCCGGAGTGTCGCCGCGCCTTTGGCTAAAGCAAAATGCGTCGTGAAGCGCTGGCCATCCCTACCTGCAATATGGCTATTGGCATCAGGCTGGCCTATGTTTTAGCGGAAATTGAGCGTAGTTTGTTCATTTCTCGAATGACGGTGTAAAAAGGTGGACTTTATTAGCTCGTTGTAACATCCTGCCCGTCCTATTTTATCAGACATCAATGAGACGAAGTGCCTGCTGAGCATTATTCAGCCTCCCGTATCTCATTAAAGTATTAAGGAGTTCAACTTGAACCTATTTGTAAGAGACCTTACCGTTATCGATTCTTCATACATCTGTGAACACAGAGGGGTCGTAGGAGATAGTTGGATTTTAGATGTCACCATGTCTGGTGAACTTAATGAAATGAGCATGGTGCTGGATTTTAGTAAGGTCAAAAAGCAGATCAAACAGTTGGTTGATCAACATGTTGACCACCGCTTACTGCTGCCAATGAAAAACTCTGCAATCGTGCATCAAGCAAGCAAAGCCGGTTACTCTAAGGTAGATGTGTTGCGCGGTGACAAGAGCCTGCACCTGCACTGCCCTGATGAAGCTTACTGTCTGATTGACGCTGAAGCGATCACCATCGAGAGTGTGACCGCTCATGTTTATGATATTCTTCGCGACAACCTTCCAAGTAACGTCACAGGGTTAGAGATTCCCCTTCGCCATGAAAACATTAATGGTGCGTTCTACCACTATACTCACGGTTTGAAAAAGCATGATGGTAACTGCCAGCGCATCGCGCATGGTCACCGTTCTCCAGTTGAAATTTTGGTTGATGGTCAACGCGACGAACAACGCGAGCAGGCATTTGCTCAGCGTTGGGAAGACATTTATTTAGGCTCTAAAGAAGACCAAGTTTCAGTTTCATCACTTAACCTGAGTGAACATGCGAACAGTGTGAATGATGAAAGTCACTATGGCTTCCGCTACACCGCGCCACAAGGCGAATTTGAGCTAGCGATTGCTAAGAGTGAGACGGAAATTTTGCCGACCGATACCACGGTGGAATTACTTGCTGGCTATATTGCGGATCAAGTTGAACCGAGCCTAGCAGAGAACCAATCACTACAAATCGTCGCTTATGAAGGTGTTGGTAAGGGCGCAATGGCGTTCCGATAACACTTCAACGAGTGACACAGTCTCATTACTGACATGATGAAATAAAGGCAAGATAATCCGTTATCTTGCCTTTATTTTTTGTGACTCTTTAAAACTGATTTAGCTGATGATGTTAGGCACAAACACTAACGAAGCAGCACGCGTCGCAGTGGTGTTTTTTCGATTCCAACAACCAACCCGAAGCTCAACAATACGGTGCCAAAAAATACCGTAACGTCTTTTGTCAATTCCGTAATGCCTAAGACTCCACAGACATTGAACAGCACGATAATGATCAGCAAATGGCAAACGTAGATGCCTAACATACGATTCGAGATCGCGCGAACCCACGCATAGTCGCCGATGTTTGGATTAGCCAAAAGCCACATAAATACGCCCATTCCCCATAGTGCCGTACCAAACAAGAAATCATTCATGTTGAATCCGACGTCGAACGTGGTGAGCCACGCCGCCTCAGCAAAGTGAATCAACATGCCTAACGCTAATAACGCCAGCGCTTTAGCGGATGACACCTTCCATTGATTCTGACGAATGAGGAAACCTAAGGTCACCATTAACGTGCTAAAGAACGGGCCGTTACGAGTAAAGAAAGGTGCGCAGAGTTCGGTCAAGTTCGCGTAGCTGCCCGCTAAAACACCATAGACGTAAAGTGCAATTGCCGTTGGTAATAGCAGTTTTTCGAGTTTCATTTCGACTATCAAAGCGATGATCAAAACGGCACAAACCAGAGCGGGAATAAACCATAAATGAACCAATCCACCCTCTAAGAAAGAGTTGAGCGGGGTGTTCATTAAAAAGCCCCAATAGTCTTGGCGTTCGCCTAAGTAACCGAACTCTTCCACCTTCGCGAGGTTGAATGGCATGACTAGGCAAATGATGCTCCAAATCACCCAAACCTTGAGGAGTGGTTTCGAGTAGTTGACCACGGTTGTCCAAGGTAAGGCAGTGAGCTTAGGTTGAATCAGATAACCTGAGATAAGGAAGAAAAGAGGCACAGCGAAGCGAGCGGCTTGGTTAAGCACATAGCCAATCCAAGGCACTTCATCGATTTGCCAATAAGTAAGTGCCACTTGGCCATGTAAGCCAATGATCGCCAAGATAGCAATCACTCGACCCAACTCAATACTGGCGATGTGTTGTGAAGGCGTATGTTGAACGGAAGACATATCAGATCTCTAAGAAAATTTTCGTAGAATCTAACAGCCTTTTTATTGAATCAGTTAGCGCTAAATCAAGGGTTGCGACCTTTGTTTTAAGGCTTGTATTGATTATTTGAAGCCTGTCGCAGCTATATTAAATCCATTGCAGTAAGTACAAAAATACCGAGAGTACAAGTGATAAGAGAAACAACAGTAGTAAGCGCGATGATGTTAGCCGCCAGTGTTGAGTTTCCTCCCATCGCACGAGCCATAACGTAGCTTGCCGCTGCTGTTGGTGCTGCGCTCATCAAGAAGATAAGCCCGAGATCGAGCCCTTCAAATCCTAAGTACCCAGCCGCCAGTGTAATCAGTAACGGTGAGGCAATTAACTTGTAGCTAGAGGCGAACCACGTCGATAACTTTTCTTGTTTGAGCGAGCTGATGTCCAGCGACCCACCGGTACACAGCAGTGCCAAAGGTAACGTCATGTTGGCAAAGTACTGACCAGCATCAGTGACCATTTTTGGGATAGGAATCGAAAGCGCATAGAAGACGACCGCTAAGAAAATAGCGATGATCAATGGGTTCTTGGTAATCGACTTAGCGATCACTTTAATCGCTTTCGCACCAGTGTCTTCGCCTTTGGGTGTCAGTGCAATCACGGCTTGAATGTTATACAACACGGTTAGAGATGCGACATAGATAGCCGCCAATGCCACGCCTTGGTTGCCATAGATATTAGCCACATAGGCGAGGCCGATGATCGCGGTATTGGCGCGGAATCCACCTTGGACAATCACACCTTGATCTTTCGAACCTTTAAATACTAATTTGGTTGAGAAAATCGTGAACAAGAAAAAGACAAAGTTAGCGATGACGCCAAACGCAACTAACGCGCTACTGGCTGAAAAGTTGTGATTCGATTGAACAATACTCAGAAATAGCATCGCGGGTAGGGTGACTTGAAAGACCACCTTAGATGCGACATCAATGAAATTGTCATTGATTAAGCCGATTCGCTTGAGCATCACACCAAGAAACAGCATTAAACAGATAGGGCCTGTTACTGACGCCGAAAACGCAAACTGTTCCCAAAGTGTGTTCATTCTCTTTCCCTAGTTATTAAACTCAATAATCGGTTAACTCAAATTCCTTTGAATACTGTCGCATTTTTCCACAGTTCTTTGATAAGACAAAATGAATACCTAGGGTTAAGTAAAAAATCTTGAAAAAAAGAACGAACGTGCTAAAAATAATGTATCAGATTTATTATTGGTGAATAATGAGTAAGGGAAAGATAACCAAAGAGTATATTTTGAGCCATGCATTCGCGCTTGCAAGTGAGAATGGGCTTGAGAGTTTGACGATTGGCGAGTTAGCCAAGCAGTGTGGCATGTCTAAGAGTGGCTTGTTTGCACACTTCAACTCTAAAGAAAACCTGCAACTCTCTGTACTCGAGTATTCCAACGCCATATTCACCGAAAGAGTCATCATTCCCGCAAGAGAGCTGGGAGATGGTGATATTGAAGCGAAATTGAAACAGCTGCTCGACAATTGGCTGGGCTGGAACCATTCATTCCAAGGCAGTTGCATGTTTATTGATGCATGGAAAGATGCGGGCAGTGAAAGGTCTGTGATTCAGAAAGCACTGCAGAAAACCATTTCAGTGTGGATTGACTACTTGACGATTCAGGTAGCAAAAGCGGTTGAGAGCAAACAGTTCAGAGCCGATTTAGACCCGAAACAGGCAACCTTCGAGTTATACGGTCTTTATTTGAGTGCGAACTTGTTCTACTCGTTACGAGGCCAACAAGCGAGCCACACCCATTTTTGGAGTGGTGTCGAGCGCTTGGTAGCCAGTTGGAGAGCGGTTTAATACATACAGCAGGTTAACTCGCAAATCATGTGACTTTGCTTAACTAAGGTTTGCAAAAGATTTTAACAGAAGTGGCGGCAAGCAATCATAAACAGCGCTATCGTCATTTTTTATACTAACAAATAGCACGGTCGTTCGATTTTCAGGGCCGAGCTCGATCCGCCAATGATGATGGCGATACAAGGACCGGTCATGAGTGACAAAATCTACTTTAATACATCGAACAAATTCAGCTTCAAGCGCAGCTTAATTGGCGCAACAACCAATCTTCATTACATCCTAGCGCCGAGTCATGCGAAGAAAACAGCACGTAAGTTGCTGCTCACTCCAATGCGTACTGAGCAGAAAAATGCTGATCCCCAAGGGCTTATCAAGAGTGAAATCAAAGGTCGTGATGGCGTTTTAAAAACCTATTCTTTGGGTACGGGGCCTGTTTGGGTGCTGACTCATGGTTGGTCTGGCACCGCGAGTCAGTTTTTCCCTCTGATGGAACATATCGCCGCTAAAGGTTTTACGGCTCTGGCTTATGATCACCCTGCTCATGGTGGCAGTGATGGTGTACATGGTCATATTCCTGCGTTTGTGAACGGCCTTGAAGCGATTCTCGATTCGGTGGGTGAGGTAGCAGGTTTGGTCGGTCACAGTATGGGCACGGCTTCTGCGTTGGAATGTAAGCACGTTAAATTGGAAAACAAGCCATTATTGCTGATTGCACCTGTACTGGATTATCTAGAAAACCTATTTGGCAGCGTTGCGCGTTCTGGCTACTCAATGAAACTGTTCGAGGCGGTAGTTGGAGAAGTCGAAGAGCAGTTTAACTACCCGATTCAGTCTGTTGATCCCTATGGAAAGCTAGCGCTTCGTGAGTCTCAGACGATCATCGTTCATGATGAGCAAGACAAGTTTACTAAGTTTGATGTGTCTCAGCGTGCGGCTAATGAAATGGGTCGCGTTACTTTAATTGCGACTCAAGGACAGGGCCACGGGCGAGTAATGAAGTGCCCACAAGTGTTCGAGAGCTTTGATAACTTAATTGGCTAAGCACAACGAGCGCAAGTCAGTAGGACGCCAGTAAAAAGATCGTAAGCTCAAAGCTCAGAAAACATAAATAAAAAGGCCAACCAGACAGTATCTGGTTGGCCTTTGTTTTAGGGATTTAGTTGATGCTTAGTCAGTATTTAACTAAGCACTATTTTTAGTTAGCAGCTTGCAGGACCGATCTCTTTCCACACGCCCCATTGGCCTGTCGTTGTTGGATCTTCACCTGTTGTCCACCATTTCGCTTCCCAAACCTTACCGCCTTGAGTTACTTGGTCGCCGCCAGTGTAGACCGCACTTGAATCCCAAGCGTTAGTACATGTACCGCCGCCAGTGGTTTTCTTAAGAACGTTCACTGAAGTAGCCGCTACCGATGTATCAGTGCCATCGCTGACCGATACAGAGAAGTTCAGCGTCGTATCTTGCGTGTATTCCGCCGCGACAAAGCTCACTGAAGAACCTTGAACCGTTGCATCAATACCAGCAGGTACATCCCACGTGAAGGTCAATGTGTCTTGGTCTGAATCGCTTGAAGCCGAAGCATCAACCACGACTACATCACCTGCATTCACTTCAGCCGGAGCCGTAAGCACAGCAACTGGTGCTGTATTGACTGGGCCTGTATCTTTAGGGCTTACTGTTACAACAACGGTGTCAGTAGAAGTAGCACCTTCGTTGTCCGTTACCGTTAGGCTGAAGGTTAGTGTTTCTTGCTGAGCGACTTCAACAACATCGAAGCTCGCAACCGCAGCATTAGCGTTCGCCAGTGTTACTGCTGTACCGCCGACTTGAGACCAAGCGTAGCTCGCGATTGTACCGTCGCTGTCTTTTGAAGCGCTGCCATCTAGAGAAACAGAAGCTGGGCCTTCAACCGATTGGTCTGTACCTGCAGCTGCCGTTGGTTTGCGGTTGACAGGATCAGTTGTACCGCCCGCTAGGCCTTCATGCATTGCATTCAGGATGTCGCCGTTATCTGCATCAATTTCCCAAGAGAATAGACCCGCAAGGCCAAGGCTACGAACGTACGCGCCTTTTGCTTTTACAGAGCGATCATCATCAAATGTGATTAGCTGACCTGAAGTGCGGTTCCAAACGTAAGGCGCTTCTGCCATTTCGTCATAGCCATATTCGAAGCCGTTGATGCCTTGGTTATTCGCGCCAAGCATGTTTTCTTTAATGCCTTTGTAATCAATAACGCCATCTTCCCATACGCCTTGCGCAGAGCTACCTTTCAGTTTGCCGTTACCCACCCCTGTCATAGGGTCGCTAGGATCGGTGAGTGATGATGGTAATACGCCTTCCCAGCCACGACCGTACATCGCTGTACCAACCACAAGTTTGTTCGCTGGAACGCCTTGTTCAAGTAGCAATTGGATGCCGTTGTCTGTGGTGTAAGCTGGGCCTGTGTACTGTTCGCCATTTTCATCAAGGCCTGTGCCATCACATTGACCAGGACGCATGAAGTTACCGCAGTTTAGTGCTGTTTGGTGACCTAACACGTTGTTCCAACCGCCGTAGAAGTCGTAAGTCATTGCGAAGATGTAATCCATGTATTGGATAGCATCGCCGTAGTTCACGTCTTCAATCTTATCGTGACCAACACCGATCGCAGAAGTGAGCTCGTAAGTACGACCGTTTTCCGCTTCTAGCTCATCTAGCATCACGCGAAGTTCTGCCATCAGTGCAATGTAAGCTGGGCCGTCATTTACAGGATCACCAAGGTCTGGAGCAGCACCGCCACCACCAGGGAATTCCCAATCGATATCCACACCGTCGTAGAATTTCCATGTGTTAAGGAATTTCTTAATAGACGCTACAAAGGTGTCACGGTTGGCTTTAGTTGTGAAATCAAAGAACGGGTCAGACAGCGTCCAGCCACCAATCGATGGGATGATCTTCAAATCAGGATTACGCTGTTTGAGCGCCATCATCATTGCGTAGTTACCCTTGATCGGTGAGCTGTATTCGTGTCCCGCTTGAGGGAAGCTTTTCTGGAAAGCCGCCCAAGGGTCATGAATCACCACTTCGTAATCGTTAACACCCTGACAAGCTGTCATGAGTGCGTTGTAGCTGTTACCGCCTACTGATTTAACTGATTCGTTCGGACCACAAATTGGGATGAAGCCATAAAGGATATGGGTTAAGTTGTCAGCGGGTAGGTTATCAACGGTGTAATCACGGCCATAAATACTCCACTCTACAAAGTAAGTACCGACTACCGTATTTGGATCTGTGTTGTATGACTTGTTGTTCGGATCCACATTCATCGCAAGTGGCGCTAAGTGTGAGCCATCGGTATCAGCGATCGTGATTTGAGCAGGTGCGCTCTTGCTACAACCTGTTTCATCACACGCTTCGATTTCCATCTCAAATAAGCCGCCTTGGCCATATTCGAATGAAGCTGTGGTTTGGCTGCCAGTGATTGGGCCGGTGGCCACTTTAACGCCATCAAAGTAGATGTTGTACGTGTTTCCTGACGTTCCGCTCCATTGGTTGAACTTAACGTCGACCTTCGCTTGGTCGTGATATTTCACCATCTGGTTGTAGCCAGAGGTGGTTTCCATCGCGAGTTCAATTTTAGAAAATTGCAGGTTGTTGGAACCGTACATGTCGATGCTAGGTGCTGTTGGAGCAGCTAATGCTGTACCAGATAGCGCTAGAGCAATGCTTGCAGCACAGGTATTTATACGAATCATACTATTTCTCTCATTCCTTGAAGATTACGAGAACCCAATGGCCCCATAAACGGCTCCAATCAGTTTTGAAGGAGCTTCCCAGTCAGTATTCGAGAGAGTTTTAATTTCATAACTGAAAATAAATCCGTTTTCGATGGACAACTAAAAAATTGTATTTTGTTACAATTCTGTTGCTTAATGAATGAGAGGCTGAGTCCATGTTTTATAAAATAAAACATCCTTCAGTAGGAAAATCTCACAAGTGAAAATTCACGACATGAAGTTATGAAAAGGTGCGACAAACTATAAGAAAATACTGTGGATTGAAGCTGAATCACAAAGTGAAGTATGTTGAGCGAGCGGGGTCGATCGACGGGTAAACTTGAAGACGAATGCTTATGGCAGTATGGATAAGAGGGTTATCTTTTGAATTGCTCAGCTAAGGAAGCGCGTCGTTGTTGCATGACACTATGGGTATCACCAGTCGCAGTATCTTCGTAGCCTTCTTTAATAAATTGCTGAGATGGTACGCTTGGCTCTAATCGCTTTAAGCGAGGCGAATCGTAAGTACCACTGATGGTGTAAACGGTGGTTCCAGAGCCAGTGTTGATCGTGACGATCTTCCCGTCAAAATCGAATGAGGTAGTGATAAGACGATGATTCATCATCACACCGTTTTCTGAAAGTGTCAGGATGTCGGTGTTGTAAGGTGGCGCCGCAATCTCTATCCATGTGCCATAGACGTTGCTTGGGCTGACAGATTGCTGGTGGGCTTGGTAAGCAAAATAGCCGGCGGTGAGGGCAACCATAAAGCCAGCTAATAGGAAGCCGTAGAGTAACGAGTTGGCAAATAGATCTCTGCTTTTAGTCGGCTTTTTTGCCATTATCTCTTCATTTTTCGACTGATATTGTTTTAGATTCTATTAATTAAAACCTTAGTTTGCAAAAATTGTTCTAAGAGTTAGAAGCAGGATCGAATGTTCTAATAAATGTGGTTGCGTTAGTGGTTTTTAGCCTTGCTCCTCAGTATTTACGCTATCAATGAAAGCGAACTCCAGAAATGCTTAAGCTATGCGTATTTATTTCTTGTAGGAAAGTCTCGAATTGGTTAAAACAATTATCACCTAAATTTACGCATAGGCTTACTCGGTGAGCTCAATAATTGCAATTTGAAGATAACAAGGAAGTACAATGATTAAAGAAAACACATACTTTGAAGGTGGCGTTAAGTCGTTAGCGTTTAACCAGTCTGGTGCTGATGTGAGTGTTGGTGTAATGGCGGCTGGTGAGTACACTTTTGGTACTGCGGCTCCAGAAAAGATGACCGTTGTTAAAGGTGCTTTGATTGTAAAGCGTGTTGGCGATGATGATTGGACGACATACCAATCTGGTGAGTCTTTTGACGTTGCGGGTGACTCTTCATTCGACCTACAGGTAAAAGAAGCGACAGCTTACCTATGTGAGTATTTGTAATCAGATCTAAATTTGTTCAATCAGGGCATCGTTTGTCTCTGATTGAATAGAAAAAAACCACGCTCTAGGAGCGTGGTTAAATAAGTGATAGTAACCGGCAGTGGATAGTGTCACTTGTTTTTGTAGTCATCAAATGGATGACCAAATCGTTGTTCGTTGCAAAATCTCTTCAACCTTCAAAGCTCAAAGCCAAGACATCAGTAAGTCTCAAACACACCGTTGTTGTAGTCTTGAATTGTCTGTTCAATCTCTTCCATCGAGTTCATGACAAACGGACCATAGTGCACGACAGGTTCATTAATCGGCTGACCAGAAAAAATCAGTACACCTGAATCTTCTAGGCTTTCTAAAGACAACAATTCAGCTTTGGTGAGCAGGGCAAGTTGACTTTGGTTGATGACTTTGTCGCCGATCTTAATACTGCCTCGGTACACATAAGTCATGGCATTGTGATTAACATTAGTCCCTAACGTGACTTTTTGCCCAGAATGAGAGCGCCAATCCGCAACGCTTAATGGCACACCTGTTTTCTGTAATGGACCCTGCGCTCGTAAAGCCTCTGAATCCTTGTCAGTTTGGTTGTGCAGTTCAAACCCTCCGGCAATCACTCTTAACAAACCACTTTGTTCACTTTGATGCTCCGCGATGCTTTCACTTTGGAAATCGTGATACTGAGCTGGCTGCATTTTGTGTGTCGCAGGTTGGTTTATCCAAATCTGAAAACCATGCAGCGCACCTTCTTCCATCATTGGCATTTCGCTGTGAATGACACCACGGCCTACGGCCATCCATTGAGCGCCACCGCTGCGTAGCTCTCCAACATTCCCCATATGGTCTTTGTGTTGGAAGTGACCTTGGAGCATGTAAGTGAGCGTTTCTATCCCACGGTGAGGATGTGGAGGAAAGCCGCCAACATAGTCTTTGCTTTCATCCGACTTCAGTTCATCAATCATTAAAAATGGAGAGAAACGTGCGTTATTAAAACCTGCGAGTCGTTGGATTTTGACGCCATCACCATCTGAGGTGGCATGTGCTGTAATCACATGATCTACTGCTCTTACATTCGTCATTTTGAAACCCTCATAAACTTGAATAGCTGTAGTTTATGTAATTTGATTTAAAAAGAAGATGGCACAGCGTTGAGTGACTTATTCGAAAACCTTGAACAGGTAACAATATGAAATTATGTCTATACTCAATAGAGAGTATATCGCCAAGGAGGCCGCTATGGCAGTTCAGCAAAAACATGGCGAAAGGCATGGTCGGATAGGTTTTGATAACGACTTTACAACGGAGCAAAGCCAGCGCTTTACAGAGGTTGCAAACAGCGCAGTTAAACGCCGCGTGAAAAAACGTGAGATAGAAGCGCCGTTTATTCAGTCAGCTAAGCAAGCCGCTTTTAAAACCGTGGTGAGGCGACCTAAAGGGAATAACCCAAACCGAACACGTCAAGTCATATGGATTATTATGATCGGGTTAGTGAGTCTTTGGCTTATGTACCTTGCAGGTTAGCAGCGCCGCTCCGTTATAGGAATGGCTAGCGTTGGCGCGTTTTTAATAGCGTAACATTGTTCCCTTCGATCTTCGCTTCAAAGCAATCTTCAAGTTCAGATGAATCCGGTGCTGAGCTAACAAGGCTCGTTGGTAGTTCTTCTATCAGGGTCGATACTGGGTTGTCGTGATAATAAGCATATCGGTTTTTTCCTGAATGCTTGGCAACATACATCGCTTTATCAGCACATCTCGTCAGCTCATGTAATTCTTGGGCATCTTGCGGATACAAAGCAACCCCAACACTTAACGTCAATTCCTTGATTCTCTCGTTTGTTTGGCAGCCGCTTTCGAACAGCCCGCAGATCCTATCTAGAATGCCGTCTAGATCTTTACGAGTTGGCACATCGTAGAGCATCAGAACAAACTCGTCTCCAGCAAAGCGCGCGATGGAATAATCGTATTCATGGCTTTTTCTGTCTCTGGTTCGAATGTTGTTGCTCAAGCGATTGGCAAAATGCTGTAAGACACTGTCTCCCACATCGTGCCCGTAGCTGTCGTTAATGCCTTTAAAGTCATCTATATCCAAAAAGACCAATGCCGTAAGTGATCGCTCACTATCCACGGTGGCTAGTTTTTCTGTCGCCCAGCGTTCAAAGCTCCAACGGTTTGCCAAGCCGGTTAACTGATCTCTGTAAGCGAGATCTTCAATGCCTTCTTTATACAGGCGTTGAATATAACTGACGGCTTTTGTGTAGTAATAGGCGGATGTGTGGCACACCAAGCTCATGGTAAATAAGCTAAGGAAAAATCTGTGTGTGCTGTTAAATGGTAAAGAAAAATTGTTGGGCATTGCTGTAATCAAGGTGCTGATGAACAGGCAAAACGAGGTGCTGAAGATTATGCCAATTCTGAAATCATTAATGAAAATGACCGCGGCCAGAATTGGGTAGAGCCAGAGGATGCGATCTGGGATGGCGTGACTGTACAAGAATAGGATGACGCCCTGAACTAGAAGAACACCACTCAGAATCAATTCGGAATACTCAGGATTGATGACTTTTCTTACATATAAAGCGTTAGAAATGGCAATGATGGCGAAGCACAATTCGAATATTGACAGCGTGTAATGCTCGCCTTCGAAGTAAGCCCAAGTATAGAAAATGAATAACGCAGCGGCAGTCAGTGAAAAGGAGTGGACAATTTTTTGCTTGCGGGTGGATCGTATGTCCGCCATTTCTTCTAGGTGCCTGCCGACGAGCCTTTTCATGTGATCTGTGCCAAAGTTTTTGATAATGGTGTTAATAGTAGATTAAATAACAAGCTATGCAGAGGCTTAGATGTCTATTTAGTGTGACTACTATCAAGGTTTCATATGAAAGGCTGTTCAATCAATTCCAAATAGTGATGTATATCACCGATGGTGCTGGTCATCTCTAGAAGATTAGATTTAAGCATCAAACTTGTAACCGTTGTTTGATGTTTATCTACTTGCTTTCCAGAGAGTTACTCCACATAGTTTGTAAACGACCAAAATTAAGAAAGGCTCATTATGTTAATTACCTTTAGTTGTAAAGCTCATGCTAGTGTCACGATGTTTGGTGAAGTCGGCCTCCAGTTCATCAAGATGCTTGGGCATAGCGGCTCCATCCCAGGTGCTATGGATGCTTCAGAGGTTCCTCAAGCTCTGGATAATCTACGTGCTGCTATTGCAGCAGAGCAGAGCAAGTCCGTAGAGCATGAAAATACTGATGACGACAATGAAGAAGAGGTGGTTGAAGCGCCTGTTAATATCGGTAGTCGAGCGTTCCCACTGGTTGAATTATTAAAAGCTGCCATCAAAGATGAATGTGAAGTAATGTGGGAAGACGGTAGCGGCAAGCGACTGTAGTACGATTCACGCGAAACGTAACAAGCCTATTGAATCTATTTTAATCAGAATGAATGCTGAACCAGTATCGGACACACCATGACCATGGAGTTTTATGGTGATGAACCGATACTGGTGTTTTTTTAGTGAAGTAATCCACTCGTTTCTGTTTATTTACAAGGTTCGTCAGCCCTGAAATGAGTGACTTTTGTTATCGTAATATCAATCCATAACAGACCGTAAACAAAGTGATGCTGTTCACGCTTTCTTGACTCCCAATTCTGAACTAAGAATTTTTCCTAGTTATTCTAAGACCCTCTCTCATGCGGTCGATTTTTAGACTCCTTATTATTTCACGGTCAACTAACAAACAATGTATGGCCGCAATTATGCCGTGCAGACCTCACAAAAAATAAGAGAGTTCACAATGTTAAAGTTCCTAGATCAGGTTCGAAAACCGACGCTGGATCTTCCGGTCGAAACTAGAAGAAAAATGTGGTTTAAACCATTCCTACAATCTTACCTCGTCGTGTTCATTGGTTATCTAACCATGTATTTGATCCGTAAGAACTTCAATGTCGCGCAAAACGACATGATTTCTACTTATGGATTATCGATGACGGATCTAGGTCTTATCGGTCTGGGTTTCTCTATCACTTACGGTATCGGTAAAACCGTCGTTTCCTATTATGCCGATGGTAAAAACACCAAGCAGTTCCTGCCATTCATGCTTGTCCTTTCTGGTATTGCCATGTTGGGCTTCAGCTTCAGTATGGGCGGCGGCAGCGCTAGCTTATTCTTGATGGTTGCCTTCTATGCGTTGAGTGGTTTCTTCCAAAGTACCGGCGGTCCTTCAAGCTACTCGACCATCACTAAATGGACGCCTCGTAACAAGCGTGGTTCTTATTTAGGCCTTTGGAATATGTCGCACAACGTGGGTGGCGCAGGTGCCGCTGGTGTTGCTCTGTTCGGTGCTAACTACCTTTTTGATGGCAACGTGATCGGTATGTTCGTGTTCCCATCAATCATTGCGATTGTGGTTGGCTTTATTGGTATGCGCTTTGGTAATGACTCTCCAGAAGCCTATGGTCTAGGTACGGTTGAAGAGTTGTTTGATGAAGAAGTCAGCGAAGAAGATACGGCTGCTGAAGAAAATCAAATGACTAAGAAAGAGATCTTTGTTGAATACATCCTGAAAAACAAAGTGATCTGGTTGCTCTGCTTCGCGAATATCTTCTTATACATTGTTCGTATCGGTATCGATCAATGGTCTACCGTTTATGCGTATCAAGAGCTAGGTCTATCAAAAGAAACCGCGATTTCAGGCTTCACTCTGTTTGAGGTTGGTGCACTGGTCGGTACGTTAATGTGGGGTTATCTGTCAGACCTTGCGAACGGACGCCGTGCTTTGGTTGCTTGTGTATCGCTTGGCCTGATTATCGTTTCGCTAGAGTTCTACCAGCATGCAACCAGTGAGTTCATGTACCTAGCATCACTGTTTGTACTTGGTTTCCTAGTATTTGGTCCTCAGTTGCTGATTGGTGTTGCTGCAGTAGGTTTCGTGCCTAAGAAAGCAATCAGCGTTGCGGATGGCGTGAAAGGTACATTTGCTTACTTAATTGGTGACAGCTTTGCCAAACTTGGCCTAGGTATGATTGCAGACGGCACACCTATTTTTGGCTTAACGGGTTGGAAAGGCACGTTCGCAGCGCTTGATACGTCAGCTGCCATTTGTATCGTGTTACTGCTATTCGTTGCGGTTGCGGAAGAGAAGAAGATTCGCCACGCTAAGAAAATACACTTAGCGTCTCAAAACGCGTAGCGAATCTCACGTGCTTTATTGGTTTAAAGCACGTGAGAACATACCAATCGTTAGTTCGATTCAGTATCATCTCTATTAATAAACTTAATTTTAGATAGCTCCTGTTGGGGCTATTTTTCTTTCTTACTCTTAATTTTGGTTAATATCATGATTAATGTTGCGCTTGTTGATGACCACGTCATTGTTCGATCTGGCTTTGCTCAATTACTCAGTCTTGAAGCTGATATTACGGTCGTGGGGGAATTCAACTCTGCGGCAGAAGCGCGCCTAGGATTGCCAAGTTGTCACCCTGATGTCGTGATCTTAGATATCTCAATGCAAGACGAAAGTGGCCTGAGCTTATTGGAAGAGATTCCATCAGGCATTGCCAGTATCATGCTGAGCGTACATGACTCTCCGGCGATGGTTGAGAAGTCATTAGAGTTAGGAGCCAAAGGTTATCTCAGCAAGCGCTGTAGCCCTGATGAGTTAATCCAAGCCGTACACACGAGCGCAAATGGTGGCTGTTATCTCACGCCCGATATCGCCATAAAGCTTGCGACGCCCATGAAGAATAAAGCCTCTTTAAATCAGCTCACCCGCAGAGAAAGCGAAGTGTGTCAGTTATTGGCGACAGGGCTCGATGTAAAATCTATTGCCGTAGAGCTAGGGGTTAGCCATAAAACGGTGCATGTACACCGTGCCAATGCGATGGACAAACTCAATGTTAAGAATAATGTCGAGTTAGCGAAACTGTTTACACAAGACCAGTACTAATGCGTTCTTACCTAGCCACCTCCCTGTGTGGGGTTTTTATGGCTGGCTGTGCATGGTTCTGTTTATGGGTTATTGCCTTCTATTTCATTAATGACCCTGAGTTAGCCATTCTGCTTTTCCCGTTTTCACTTCGACTGGGAATGACGCTGCACACTCGTACCCACTATTGGCCTGCCATCTATATTGCAGAGTGGGGACTTGCGATCGCTTTAGCTCTGCTGCTTGATGAACCCCAATGGCTGACGATACTCATCGCCAGTGGATTGAGTATTCCTGCCACGCTAATTGCCAAGCGTTATTATTCTGGTGACCAGAATCGTCACTTGTTAGTGATGGCGAGCTTAATCATGGTCACAGCATTTATTAACGTTGCCGTGGTGGGTTCTCATGTTTCTGCTGTTTACATGGTGTGGTTGGTGAGTATTACTGGCGGACTGATGCTGGTGCCGATGTGTTATCTGGTCTGGAACTATCTATTCCAAAACAAGTGGGCACCATTGAGCTCTTACTTAATCAATAATGTCGTTGAGTTCAAAATCCGTCATATTGCTTTATATAGCGTGTTGTTGGTCGCCAGTATTTTGATACAAACCAGTTTGCCTGATGAGCTAAGGCGCTTTGCCCCGTTCTGTATGGCGATCCCTATTATCTTGCTCGCCGTTCGTTATGGATGGCAAGGTGCTCTGCTTGCAACAATGTTAAATAGTGTCGCGTTGATTGCAGCCCACAGCGGAACATCCAAACTCGAAATTACCGACTTACTCTTGTCTCTATCTGCTCAAACCATCACAGGTATACTGCTTGGTTTAGCGGTTCAAAAGCAGAAAGATCTCAACTCCAAATTGCGAAGTGAACTCTCCAGAAATCAAAACCTTTCACGTCAGTTAGTTACCGCTGAAGAGTCGGTTCGTCGTGATATTGCGCGTGAACTGCATGATGAAATCGGCCAAAACATCACGGCAATTCGTACTCAGGCAAGCATTATTAAACGTGTCGACGCGGCTGAGATGAGCGTTCGCTGTGCGGGTACCATTGAATCATTATCTTTGAATGTTTATGACACCACCAAACGTCTACTTACAAAATTAAGACCTAAGATGCTGGACGATCTGGACCTAAAAGATTCCGTGGAACAGCTTATTCGAGAGATGGAGTTTTCGGATCACGGCGTTGATATTCAGTTAAATTGGCAAGGTGATTACTCGTGTTTGAGTGACACGCTTAAGGTCACTATCTTCAGGCTGTGCCAAGAATCTCTAAACAATGCCTCTAAATACGCCAACGCGAGCGAAATCAGAATTGAACTGCTTTTAGGTGACCAGGCTTATCTTCAGATATCAGATAATGGCATTGGTTTTACAGCGCAAGATCTTCTCAAAGGAATGGGTGTTCGCGGTATGCAAGAGCGTGTTCAGGCGCTCGGCGGCAAGATGACAATCAACGCTAATGGCTCATCTTCGGGTACCAATATCAGCGTTACATTACCTAAAGTGTGAGAACGAATATGTTTGGATTTCTGCGCTCAACAACGTCAGAGAGTGATGCTCTAACTGATGATGAGGTCAATCAGAGTTATCGCTATTGGCGCCTTCACATCATGATAGGAATGTATGTCGGCTATGCGGGTTTTTACTTCACTCGTAAAACCTTTAATTACGCCGCGCCTGCAATGATCACCGATCTAGGTTTGGACAAAGGCGATATCGGCTTAATTGGCACGCTCTTTTATCTTTCTTATGGCTTATCGAAATTTATCTCAGGCACGATATCGGATCGGTCGAACCCTCGTTACTTCATGGGGCTTGGCCTAATCGCGACTGGTCTGATAAACATCGCGTTTGGCTTTTCGAGTTCGTTAGCGGCTTTTATCTCGCTATGGGTATTGAATGCATGGTTCCAAGGTTGGGGCTGGCCATCGTGTTCCAAGTTATTGACGACTTGGTATTCTCGCTCCGAAAGAGGCTTTCGCTGGGCAATCTGGAATACAGCGCACAACGTTGGTGGAGCGCTTATCCCTATTCTTGTGGGTTATCTAACGCTGCAGTTCAGTTGGCGAGCTGGGTTTATCTGGCCGGGTGTGATTGGTGTTTTTATCGGTCTTATTGTCTGCTGGCGCTTACGTGACAAGCCCACCACCATGGGACTTCCGACGGTAGGGAAGTGGCGCAGTGATCACCTGGAATTAGCGCAAGAGAGCCATGGGCAAGGGTTAAGCTATCGAGAGATCCTGAAAACCTATGTGTTCAGCAATAAGTACATTTGGTTGCTCGCCTTTAGTTATGTGTTGGTTTACATCGTAAGAACGGCAGTTAACGACTGGGGCAATTTATACCTCACCGAAGAACACGATTACAGTTTGATCAACGCCAACGCTGCCTTGTCTCTGTTCGAGATAGGAGGTTTTGTTGGTTCACTTGTTGCTGGGTGGGGATCGGATAGGTTGTTTGGTGGCAACCGAGGCCCGATGAACATCTTGTTTGCGATTGGCATCTTCCTTTCGGTTTCGGCTTTATGGCTTATGCCTTTAACCAACTTTGTGTTTCAAGCGGCTGGGCTATTCTGCGTTGGCTTTTTTGTTTTTGGCCCTCAAATGCTTATTGGCATGGCGGCGGCGGAATGTTCACATAAAGACTCTGCTGGGGCGGCGACAGGTTTTGTTGGCTTGTTTGCTTATATGGGAGCAGCACTTTCTGGTTACCCATTAGCGCTCGTTCTAGAAGCTTACGGCTGGAGTGGGTTCTTCATTACCATCTCTACTTGTGCGGCCGTTATTGGCTTGCTGTTACTGCCTTTCCTACAAGCTCAATCACCTCAGAAAAGTGCAGAAGCTCGCTCTGGTTTTTAAGGAACGATAACAAGATAGTCACTAGTGTTTGTATTCAGATGCTTGTATCGCTGCTGTAATCAGTGCGATACAAGCCGCTATCTTATTCTCAGCGCTTTCTACTCGTGATATTCAAATGTGACTATTTTCACGCTTTTCATCGGTCTCACCTGTTTCTAAGAATTTTTCCTATTGCGTCTAAGACCTCATCTCATGTGGGTTCTAGCCGAGCTCTGTAGTCTTTCTAATTATTTACGTTATTAGAAATCAGCTCTCTGAATTGTGTTCAAAGGGCTCACTACGGAAAACGCCATGTCACTCAGCCACCTCTCAGAACACTCATTTTTCCCAATGGAAAACACCATCCAAAATTATGCATGGGGGAGCATTTCTTCGATACGTGAACTGTTTGGCTTTCAGAATGAGTCACAAGAGCCGCAAGCGGAAGTTTGGATGGGAGCGCATCCAAAAGGTTGCTCAATGGTTAAGCTTGACCAGCACTTGGTGCCTCTCTCTGAGCTGATTAACAAGAATAAACCGGCCTATCTATCAAGCGATATTGCGCAGGAGTTTGGTGAGCTGCCGTTCTTGTTTAAGATCTTGGCAGCAGAAAAAGCGTTGTCTGTTCAGGTTCACCCAAACAAGCGCCAAGCAGAGGTTGGCTTTGCAAGAGAGGAGCAAGCAGGAATCCCTCTGACTGCAGGACATCGTAATTACAAAGACTCTAACCACAAACCTGAATTGGTTTACGCGATCACTGAATATCAAGCAATGAATGGCTTTCGAGAATTCGATGAAATATTAGGGTTGTTCAGAAAGTTGAATTCGAGCGAGCTGGCTGGTTTAGTTGAAGAGTTTGGCAACCACCTTGATTCTCTAGGTTTAGAGGCGTTTTTCCGTGATTTATTAACTCTGGACGACCAACGTAAACACCGAGCATTAGAGCAACTTCTGGCTTACGCAGCCGCTCACCAAGGTCAATCTGAGTTTGCTTTGGTTACTGAGCTTAGCCACCAGTACCCGAATGATATCGGTTTGTTTTGCGTTCTGCTGCTCAACTTGATCACACTACGGCCGGGTGAAGCGATGTATTTGAATGCAAACACTCCGCACGCATACATCAAGGGGACTGGGCTCGAGATTATGGCCAATTCAGACAATGTGCTGCGAGCTGGCTTAACGCCAAAACACATTGATGTCGCTGAGTTGGTTGCCTGCACAGAGTTTACACCAATCCCGTTCGAACGCTTGTTGTTAGCACCTTCAAAGTTAGGTCAATGTGATCGCTATGATATCCCAGTTAGTGACTTTGATTTCAATATTTTTCATCGCCCAAAGCAAGAAGAAGTCATCACAAGCGGTGCTGAAATTTTAATGGCGATAGATGATGATTTAACGTTAATGAGTCAGAAAGGTGAACACCTAACACTCACCAAAGGGCAATCGGTATTTATCCCAGCTTATATTGGTCATTATGTACTGAGCAGTAATGGGCGAGTGGCTAGGGCGTTTAATTAGCGAAGTAGCTGTATTCGGGCAGTTCACTTTTGATTTGTTGATACGAAGGCACTTTAGTTTCGTGTTTTAAACGACAAAAAAACCTCAACCCTTTAGGTTGAGGTTTTTTGTGCTTGAAGAATGTAGGTGAGGTGTGTTTTTTTAGTTTCTTCTTTATTTATGCTTAGATATTGACCTAGCCCTTACCCTACAACGCTTCCAATAAATTCAACTAATTAGTGGTTATATTGTTGGTTTTCTTGATTTTTTTTAAAACGGAGAACTAACGTAAGAATATTGGATTGATCTTTATCAGCGTGAGAGTTTTATTGATCCAAATCAATACTCAAAGTTGGTGGTTCTCGTTAAATACGGGAAAATGAAGAGGTTATGTAGTACATCAAATTGTGCTATCTCTAAGGTAAATGCACAACATATAGTGTTTTTGATATTTAAATAGGAGATGAAAATGACAATATTTGAGATGTAAAAAAGCCTACACAAGGTAGGCTTTTTTATCTGTATCACGCACGTTGTAATAAGCAAAGTTTAGAGTCTTCTCCTACAAAGTCTTAAAACTTCTGGACAACAATTATGATTACTTGTTTCAAGGCGAATCATATCAAAGTCCACGCAAAAAACAATGTGCTCCATTTATATAAAATAGAGAGTACAGTTCATGATGATCAAAATTAGTCTTTTGTTAGACGTAGCTGAGAGAGTATTAGCAATTCTCGACTTCTTAGTATCTGAAGATTTTGAATTACCGACCGCCATCATTCAGATTTTCACTAAATTAGCTGCGTAAATTTGTGGAAAACAGCCCGTCAACGGGCTGTTTATGAAAAGGTTTTTGAGGACAAGTGTTTTCTGTTATACGATCTTAAGCGCGTGATGTCGAGTAAGTTGCTTATGTAGCGAGTCTTTTAATGCCATGCGTTCTACTTTGAGGTTGTGCATGCTGTCGTCATCGATAGGGCTGCCAGAGATTTCTAGCTGACGGATGTCGTAGTCGAGTTGGTGGTATTTCTGCATGTCTGCTTTGAATTTTTCGTCGTCGTGGTTGAGCTGAACAATGTCTAATTTAAGATCTGGGAAATCTAAGATAAAGGCATGGTTTTCATTGAGCATTGGCACTTCCTCTCTAGTCGAATTATTAACAGTATAGAAGTAATTTTTCGAAAGAAATGTGGTTCAAAACACAAAGCCGTAAAGCGATCAAAAAAGGGCGTAAACTCGTAGGATTATCCTCGAACTTGCGCCCTTTTGTATGTATATAGCTAACTATTTATAGTTATATGTTTAGAACTATAAGAGTTTAAAGCAGAAAGTTTACTTTGCTTTCTTACCAGAGCGTTGTTGCTCTTTGTGTGCAAGCTTCTCTTTTTTGCGTTGCTTGATAAGGTGAGCAGCTTCGCCGCCTACGTGGGTTTCGCCACGAGCATTCGACAGTTGAACTTGCTTTTCACGTTCACGGAAACGGGCTTTCTGCTCGTCGCTGTGCTTATCAATACACTTAGGGCAGCTTACGCCTTTCTCGAAGTGTTTAGAGGCTTTGTCTTCGTCAGTGATTGGCAGGCGACACGCGTTACACACATCGTAACCGCTCTTTTCTAGCTGGTGGTTTACTGCAACTCGACCATCAAATACGTAGCAGTCGCCTTCCCACATACTCTCTTCTTCAGGTACCTCTTCTAGGTACTTAAGAATGCCGCCTTCAAGGTGATAAACCTCATCAAAGCCTTGCTCTTTCATGTAGGCTGTTGATTTTTCGCAACGAATACCGCCAGTACAGAACATCGCAACTTTCTTGTGCTTCTTAGGATCAAGGTTGTCTTCAACGTATTGAGGGAATTCACGGAAGGTTTCTGTGTTTGGGTTTACAGCATTTTTGAATGTACCGATATCGACTTCGTAGTCGTTGCGAGTATCAACCAGAATTACATCAGGATCAGAAATCAGAGCGTTCCATTCGTTTGGTTTCACGTAAGTGCCGACAACGTGGCGTGGGTCGATACCCTCAATGCCCATGGTTACGATCTCTTTCTTAAGCTTAACCTTGGTGCGGTTGAATGGTTGTTCTTCGTTGAACGACTCTTTGTAAACAACATCAGCCAAACGAGAATCTTGTTTGAACCATTGAAGAAGAGCGTCGATAGATTCGCGCTTACCTGCAACGGTGCCGTTGATACCTTCACTCGCAAGTAGCAAAGTACCGCGGATTTGGTTGGCTTCTAACACGTCAGTGAGTGGCTGGCGAATTTCTTGGTAATCATCAAGTGCTACGAATTTATACAGAGCACATACAACATATTGAGACATGGTTTTTCCTTTCTGCGAGCTGGAACGTAAATCCAGAGCGGTTGCCTTTTATGATACATACTGAGTTTGATTTACTCAGGTTTGCCCATATTGGCTTATTAAAATCCGCCGCAGTATAACCAAGCCAAGGAAGGACAAAAACCAACCAAAAGTAGGGCTATTTAGCATTGTTATTAGTGTGGCTTTTGGACTAAGAAATGCAATGAAACCGTTTTATCTGGTTCGAATTACAACACGTATTCCCAAACCAAAAAGGCCCTGCTGTAAAAATACATCAGGGCCTTGGTATTGAATCTGTCTGACTTAATCAGCGATTACGCTTGGTTAAGTACTTCCGCTAAGCGTTTCACCGCTTCTGTTAATTCTTCTGGGTTGGCGTTAGTGAAGTTTAAGCGCAGTGCGGCTTTTGCTTCATCGGCCTTTGGATAAAATACTGGGCTTGGTACAACCGCCACACCATTCGATAGCAAAGTCTTAGCTAATTCGAAGGTATCGCACTCTGGGATTTCTACCCAAATGAACATCCCGCCATCTACGGCTTTTAACACGCAATCTGCAGGCAGTTGTTTTTTTAGCTCTGAGAACAACACTTCATAACGAGACTTGTACAGTGTGCGAATGTTTTCCATGTGTACGTTGAAGTCTTCATGTTTTAGAAGACCAACAAGCAGTGCTTGCATAGGTACACTTGAGTGTAAATCCGCGCCTTGTTTGACTTTGATCAGTGGCTCAAGGTAGCTGCGTTTACCTGTTACCGCACCAATGCGTAAGCCTGGCGATGCAATCTTAGAGAATGAACGAAGAACGATAGAGTTGTCAGGGCAGAACGAAGAAACCAATGGCAGTTCCGTACCTGTGAAACGTAGCTCACGGTATGGCGCATCTTCAATGAAGGCTACGTTGTACTTGATACACAGCTCAGCCACTTTTTGACGAGTTTCTGTTGCCCAACATACACCTGTTGGGTTGTGGAAATCAGGCACGGCATAGAACATCTTCGGTGATTGCTGTGCAAAGCACGTTTCCAGTTCGTCTAGGTTCGGGCCAAATTCAGTTTGAGACACGGTCGCAATGTTTGCTTGAACTAGGCCAAACACCTGCATCGCACCTAAGTAGCTTGGCGCTTCCATCACAACCACATCACCCGGGTCAACATACGCACGTGCAATCAAATCCAAACCTTGCTGAGAGCCAGTACAAATCATTGCCGTGTGTGATTCTGGCAATTGGTAGCTTTGTGTTAGGTGGTCAAGCAACGGGCCGTAACCGGCAGTAGAACCGTATTGGAAAACTTCAGGCATGTTCGCTAGGTTTTCTAGCGTTGGCTTCATTAAATCGATAGGGAATGTTTTCTCGTCCGGTAAACCACCGGCCAATGAGATGACATTTGGATCACTTGCGGCTGCGAGGATCTCTCGAATGTATGAAGATTGAATCTGTTGTAATGACTGTGCGATTTCCATGTGTTGTGTCTCGTCGTTTATCGTTTTTATTCTATCGCTTGATATTACACGGCAATTGTAAAAACAAGCGTGTCCGTTTATGCTCTTAAACATGTCCATTTATGCTATTTAAACGATGTCACGTCAACACATATCGCGAATCAATGATGTCTTGTTCCATATTCACCAAGACATCAGTCAGCCTTTGTCTGCCAAAGAGTTATCTGAGATAGCGGCCTATTCAGAACAGCACTTTCATCGCACCTTTAAAAGCGTGGTCGGGGAGTCGTTGCATCAATATATCCGACGCACTCGAATGGAGTATGCAGCCAACCAATTGATGTTTGATACCAGCTCGTCAGTGGTCGAGATCGCCCATAAATGTGGCTTTAGCTCGGTGTCTTCGTTTAGTCGAGCATTTAAAGCGACCTTTAATATGTCTCCGGGCGAGTGGCGTAAACACGATTTACAAGTAGCAGAAAAACCCTATTTGAAAGATCCCGAAGTGGCGGCGGGCTATTTGAATGTGGCGCAGCGAGTATTGCCCGAACCCAAGATCGTTGAAGTGCCTGAACGCATGGCGGCCTATGTTCGACATACGGGTTATAACCGCTCTATTCGCAATGCGTGGTTGATATTGAAAGCGTGGGCGAATTCCGAACAGCGTGATTTTTCGAGCCAATTTGGTTTGCATCACTCAAACCCTGCTTGGGTTGAAATGGATCAGTGTCGTTATGTCGCGTGTATCGCGATTGATGAGCCGATTAAGTATCGTAGCGTAGTTAATCAGATGGTGATTCCGGGCGGCTTACACGCTGTGTTTCGACTAAATGGCCGCTATGGAGAACTGCTACCACAGATCAGTATGGTGTTAGAAAAGTGGCTACCCACATCTGGTTTCAAACAGCGCTCGACTCCTGCGTATGTGCATTATCATCAGAATCACTTCCTTAATAGTGATGAAATATTCGAGCTCGATTTCTACCTTCCCGTGAGCTTTTACTGAGCCTTTACTAGGTTAACCATTGAGTTGGCTCAGTAATTGGTTTTGTTGTGTTTTGTCGAGCGTGATTTGACTCATTTGTTGTGGCTAATTTGCTCGCTCAATGACAGAAAGGCCTCTTATGTTGATGGTGCGATAGGAGAGAAGCTTGTTGATAAACGACTCTAAGTAAATGATGACAACGTACGGATTAAACGATAGCATCCCGCTCTAATTGCAAATAGTTCTTAATATCACCCGGTAGAATATGACCATTACCCACAAAGATTATCTGAAAATTGCCTTCCCTTTCATCATCTCAACGGTGACACAGCCTCTACTAGGTGCTGTGGATACCGCTGTTATCGGCCAACTTGGTATTGCTGAACTGATTGGCGGCGTGGCGATCGGCACCATCATTATGAACACCATGTATTGGTTGTTTGGTTTTTTCCGTGTCAGTACCACGGGCCAAAGTGCGATGGCACTGGGTAAGGGAAACCGCACTGATTTGGCGGGTAGCTTGATGCGTCCGTTTGTGCTGTCTGGTTTAGTGGGTTTGATCTTTATCTTGATACAACCACTCATCTGGCAAGGCGCAATGTGGGTGATAGAGCCTGAAGCCAATGTAGCCGAGCACGCGCATATCTACTTCAGTATTTTGATTTATGGCGCGCCTTTCGTGTTGCTTAACTACACCATTATTGGTTGGTTAATGGGACAGGCGAAAGCCAAAGACGTTCTTTATACACAAGTGTTTGGTAATGTGTTGAACATTGTCTTGGATGCGGTGTTTGTACTTTATTTCGATTTGGGTGTCGCAGGTGTGGCTTACGCAAGTTTGATTGCACAAGTTACCACCTTTGCGATTGGTGTGACCTTGGTGATGAAGACCAGCAATATTTCGATCTCTGAGTTCTTGCAAGGCTCGAAGATGACCAAGAAAGACCTATCGACAATCATCTCTTCGAATACCGATCTATTGCTTCGCACCATTTGTATCTTGGTGTTCTTCAACATGATGGCGCGTACTGGCTCTAAACTGGGTACCGATGTTCTAGCGGCTAACGCGATCTTGATGCAGGTGACCTTCATTGTCAGCTATATGTTTGATGGTATTGCCAACGCATCGAGTGTGTTTGCAGGTAAGGCGGTAGGACAGAAGAACCCTTCAATGTTGGATCGTGTATTAAGACTTAACTTCCAATGGACGGCGAGCTTTATTGCCGCACTGACCTTCCTCACCTTGGTATTCAAAGACAGCATTGTTTTCTTGTTTACCGATATCCCAACGCTTGTCGCTCTATATCAAGAGATGGCTCCGTGGTTGATTGTGTTCCCGCTGGTGTCTGGCTTTGGCTTAACGGTTTACGGCATTTTTACGGGAACGGGTACCACGCGTCCGGTTAGGGACTCTAGCATCGCTACTTTGTTGGTTTTCTTAGCGGTACAGGCATTATCAATCGATATGTGGGGCAATCATGGTTTGTGGTTGGCGTTTACCTTGTTTTATCTTGGACGTATTGCATTCTTGTATCCGTTCATCGCACAAGTTAAGCAGAAGTGTCTTCCAACAGAAGGTGCATCCGCGGCGTGTCATTAGGTTAGAAACACAATCGTTATTGCCAGTACTTTTGAAAGCGCCAGACAGCATTATGCTAAGGGCGCTTTTTTTATCTAATGACCTAGTAAAAATGGTCAATCAAACAGCCAATAAAATGCGATACGGTTCAATGTTCGCTTTTCATCATGTAGGCTTAATGATAGAGTTGTTATGTTATAACATCCATTTATGAGTATCTGCGTGAACGCCCCACTTCTGTCTGTTGACCAATTAACGATCAAAACCTCTTCGAGAACACTTTTTCAAGATATTCATTTCGATGTATATCGAGGTGAGCTGTTGGCGATCATGGGTCCATCAGGCATTGGTAAGTCGATGCTTTCGCGCGCGATTGCGGGTTTTCTGCCAGAAACCGTTGAGGTTGAAGGTTATATTTCTCTTTCTGGCGATGCCGTGTGTGGCTTGCCTATGTTGCAAAGAACCGCAGCACAGCGCCCCGCAGTTATCTTTCAAGATGCGCTTCAAGCATTAAATCCTCTGGTTTCCATTGAAGGTCAACTCAGTTTGGCATTGACGGGGACGCGCACTAAGCTTAAATCACAAGACAAGATCAAACTCACTGAATTGTTAGTGCAGCTTGGATTTCCTAACCCTGAAACCATCTTGCCGTTATATCCGAGCCAAATTTCGGGAGGGCAACGTCAACGGATTTGTATTGCGATTGGCTTGCTGAGTAACGCCGATCTCATCATCGCCGATGAACCAACCAGCGCGTTAGATCCGGTGACAGAGCAAGAGATACTTAAGTTGATTCGAGACAATGTTAAACAGCGACAAATCGGTGGCTTGTTGATTACTCATGACCTGCACAGCGCATTAGCGTGTGACAAGTTGTTGGTCATCGATGATGGTGGAGTGGTGGCTTACGGCGCACCAAAACATGCACTTGAATCGAGCTCTCACGCTTTCTGCTGTTCATTGAGAGACTTAATCGAATGAGCCCGACCTTACCACTAAACTCAGAAGCCTCGTCATTAATGCCAGTGACTGATTCAGAAACACAAGCATCGACAGAGATTACGTTCGACAATGTGAGTGTTCACTACTACTCCGTACCAAGTTGGTTGGGTGGTAAAGCGTTCAAAGCGCTACAGAACATAGACCTTAATGTTGAAGACAAAAGCCTAGCAATTGTTGGGCGTTCTGGTGCCGGTAAATCAACGTTAATTGAACTGCTATTTGGCCTTAAAGCGCCAACCGTTGGTCAAATAAACTTGTTCGGTTATTCGCTCCCAATTCGCGATAGCAAAGCGCAAGCAACGGTGTGTCGCTTGATTCAATTGGTGCCTCAAGAGCCCCACACTAGCCTCAACCCTTACTATACCGTTCGACAGATCTTAGCCGAACCTCTAAGTAACTTAGATGTTTCGGGTAATCATGAAGCCATCATTGAAGAGGCGCTTTCAGACGTTGGATTGCCTGCCAGTTTGCTCTTACTGAAACCTAATCAGCTTTCTACAGGTCAAGCTCAACGTGTGGCTATTGCTCGGGCTCTTGTCGTTAGACCCGCAGTGCTGGTGGCCGATGAACCTACTGCCAGCCTTGACCCAGTGAATCGCCAAAGGTTGTTGGACTTGGTTAATTCATTAAAAAAGAAGCGCGATATGCGCCTTATTTTGGTTACTCACGATTTAGGTGCCGCAAAAGCCCTTTGTGAAGAAATACTGGTACTCGACCATGGTGAAATGGTGGAGCACGGACCGATCAATCAAGTGATGAGTAAACCTGCTCATCCTGCGACTCAGATGCTGATCGAGTCTCAGCCTCTTTCGAAATCTACTTGTTAAACACAACCTTATTTATTAAAAAAATACAGCTACAGAGAAAAAATAATTATGCGTTTTAATTCAATCAAACTGGCTTGCACGCTTGCGTTGGCTCTGCCTTTGACAGGCTGTTTTGACTCTCAACCAGGGTCTAGCGATGCCGCAGTAAAATCTGAAATCCGAGTTGCGATGATGCAACCACCAAGAACGGGCCTATCGCCACTTTCTGATGACGCGTTCAAACTATCACGTTGGAGCACGGCTGAAACGTTAGTGAACTTGAGCCCAACCTCAGAAGCAGAACCAATGCTAGCGACTGATTGGAAACATCTTGATCCTCTGACTTGGCAGTTCACGATTCGCCAAGGCGTTAAATTCCACGATGGCTCTACATTAACAGCAGAATCCGTAGTGAACTCTTTGCAGAAAGCGCTTGAGGCTGCACCTAAGCCACGCATTCTAGATGGTGTCGATCTCGAAGTGAAAGCGATGGACAACTACCGCGTAGAGATCAAGACCAGCTTTGATGACCCTCTTTTACCAAGCCGTTTATCAAGCCCTCAATTAGCGATTCTTGCAGCAAGTGCTTACCAAGAAGATGGCCGTGTTAGCCCAATGGGTGCTGGTACGGGCCCGTTTGAGTTGACTGAAATTAACGGTACAACCAGCGCGAAGCTAAAACGTTTCGATGGCTACTGGGGTGAAAAAGCGCAAGTTGAATCTGTGATTGCAGAATACGTCCCTAACGGTTTTGCTCGCGCTGCAGCTCTAAGAACAGGTACAGCAGACATCGTTGAAGCAGTACCCGTTTCACAAATCGCGACCATTGATCCGAACCTACTTTATGAAGTGGCAATGCCTCGTACTAATACGCTTTACCTGAACAACAAGTCAGGCGTATTTAGCGATATTGAACTGCGTAAGGTAGCGGCAGCTGCAGTAGACCGTGAGCAGATCGTGAATACTGTTTATGAAAACCACGCGGACATCGCACAAGGCCTATTAGGTCCTGCACTTGCTTGGGCTGAGCCGATCCGACCTGAAGGTCAAGCAATCGACAAAACGCTAAAAGCAAACGGTGAAAGTATTGTTATCGGTACCTTTACCGACCGTGCAGAGCTTCCAGAAGTGGCAGCGCTACTGAAGCAACAACTTGAAGCGGCTGGTTTCAAGGTTGAGCTGGATATTCGTGAATACGCTCAGATCGAGAACGATGCGCTATCTGGTAAGTTCGACGCGTTTATCCTTTCTCGTGCAACGGTTCTAGATTCGGGTGACCCAGTGGCTTACATGATGAGCGACTTTGGTTGTCAGGGTTCATTCAACCTTGGCCAGTTCTGTTCTCAAGAGGTAGATAAAGCACTGAATCACGCTGACCTACAACCGCTAGGTGCGCTGCGTCAGCAAGCGATCATCGAAGCTGAACAAAAAATCCTTAACGATTTCGCGGCTATCCCGCTGCTTCACGAACGTGTGATTCAAGGTGAAAGTGAGCGTGTAAGCAATGTCGTTCGTGACCCAAGTGAACGTCGCTTGGTTGATCAAACTACACAGGTCAAAAAAGCGACACAAGTTAACCCGGCAACACAGGCTAACTAAATAAATGTTATCTGCTGAGACTCTGCGTCGAACTCTATTTATCTTGACGCCTTGGCTATCAAGAATCGCCTCACTGATTGTGGTGGTGATTCTTGTTGGTTTGATGCCTGACATTGCAGGCATCGATCCAAGCCAATCTATTCTGCGGGCTAGGGCGGGGCAACAACACCTGCTTACGCCTGAAGCTTTAGCGGCGGTACGCGCTGATCTTCAGCTTGACCGTTCAGCTATTGAGCGCCTGCTCGACTGGGTAGGAAGTGCTTTTTCAGGTGATCTAGGTGAATCATGGATTGATGGTTCTTCGGTTGCACTAGGTATTCAAAAAACAGCGTCTACATCTCTGTTTTTGATGTCTAGCGCACTGGTGATGACTTTCGTACTGTGTGGTGCAGGCCTGCTTGCCACCTTACGCAGTTGGAAGAAGGGCAAGCTGGGGCAGAGCTACAGCAGTTTAAGTACGGTATTAATATCGTTGCCAGAGTACGTAGTGGCCTCGGTATTAATATTGGTGTTCTCTATCTGGTTAGGTTGGCTACCACCGTATGGTTGGCAAGGTTGGCAAGATATCTGGCTACCGAGTTTAGCGCTCGCACTGCCTGCAAGTGGCTTGTTTAGTCGTCTACTCAGAGACAGTTTACAACGCGTTCTCAATGAACCTTGGGTGATCACTTGGCTCAGTGCCAACGTTCATTCCAATCAAATTATTCGCTTTGCGCTGAAAAGAGCGCTAAGCAGCCTGATCCCACAAATTGCAATGATCGTTATTGGCTTAACGGGGGGTGCGGTCGCGGTTGAGCTTATCTTCTCGATTCCGGGTATCGGACGCATGATTCTTGGTGCTGCTAAGGCGCAAGATCTACCTATGCTGCAAGGCGGCTTATTAGTATTGCTGCTGTTTTCGATTGCCGTGAGCAGCATGAGCTTGTTTGTTCAGCAGTTGATTCTTGGTCACAGCCTGAAAAGCGGTAAGCTCATCAGTAGTCACTCTTCGTTTCGTTTTACGCAGAGCCGAGCTAAACGTGTTACTGCTTTTGCGATCTTCTCGTTCCTAATTACTATCGTAGTTTGGGCAGCATTTCGTGACCCATATACCAGTCAATTTGCTCGCTTAGCGGATCCAAGTTGGCAAGCTCCATTGGGTGCGGATGGCATTGGTCGAGATCTGTTAGCGAGAATCGGTTCAGGTATGGTTTCGACCTTCCAAGCCGGTATGTTGGCGACGTTTTTGAGTTTGGTGACAGGCATTATCATGGGTTTCAATACCCGCTTTAGCCAAGGTCTTATCGAGATAACTAAGGGTATCCCTTACATCATTGCAGGGTTGCTAGTTGCGGGCTTAACGGGTATGAATCCGAACAGCGCATTAATCGCGATTGTATTGGTGTCGTGGGCGCCGCTAGCTGCACACTGCTCAAGCTTGATCGTAGAAGCCAAGGCTCAACCTTATACACACCTCGCGCCACTATGGGGCACCAGTAAGCTTAGAATCTTCCGTTTCTACTTGCTTCCGTATGTGTTGCCACCGTTGTTAAGACACGCGATGTTGAGGCTACCAGTCATCACTCTAAGTCTGACCTCGCTGAGCTTCATCGGATTAGGGGCAAAGCCACCAACACCTGAATGGGGTTTGATGATCGCAGAGAACCTTCCATACATTGAGCGCGCGCCATTAGCAGTCATGGGGCCAATTGTTGGGCTGATCTTGTTGGGTGCAGCCATTAACTTGATGTTTGATGACTAACGTAAAGATCCGGTCGCTGAGGTTTCTAAATTGACGATCCGATTGGGTATTCGATTTAGCATTTATGTTGTAACCTTAGCCCTGCTTTTTAGAGACGCTTTTTGATCGGCTCGAAAGTTAAACAGGCCCTAGTTAAGTGTAAAGGATTCAACATGTATCTCGTTTTGTATTGCCACAATATTGGTATGACCGACTTTTCTTTCTTTGAGACGGAAGATTTCGATAAGGAAGATGGCTATATCGTGCGAGGCAAATGGCCGAACGAGAAAGCGTTCCGTGATTACTTAACCAAAGAGTTTGGTGACATGAACGAGTTCCAAGTGATCGACTTAATCGCCAAAGGCGCAGAAGCAGAACACTACTCGCCAGAAGAGTTGGTGCGCTTAGCTCAGTAGCCGCTAGCTCAGCAATATCTAGCTCGGTAATACGTTTTAAATCGAATAAACAAATGGCAGCCTGATTGGGCTGCCATTTTTCGTTTTAAGCTAGAGCACGTTGCTATGAACTTTGAATAAAGCTACTGCGCCACTTCGTCCACCAAGTACAAGATTGACTGATATGGAATGCCACTGTGGTGTGATAAACCTATCTCACAGGTTCGGCTGTTACTGAAACCACGAGTACAGTTGCTCGGTACTTGTTCCTTGAGTGGGTGTACCGCCGCCTCATTCAGCTCTGGTGTAGTGAAGCCTTTGTCACCTGCCCAACCACAACATTGAATATGCTCTGGAACAATCACCTCTTCGGTACACGCTTTAGCAAGGTTTAACATCGCGCCTTCTAAGCCCATTCGACGAGAGCTACACGTGACATGCAGCATCACGGTTTCTTGTAGCGGCTCAAGCGTCAGATGTTCAAGCAAATATTGATTCACAAACCCTGTTGGCTCTAACACCTCTAATGGCTTGGTGAACTGTTCAATACTGCGTTTAGCACATGGGCTGGTATCCATCAATATTGGGTATTCACCCTGACGACTGGCTTGCCATAGCACTTCTTCCAACTGCTGAGCCTTCGACTGTGCTAAGTCGGTCATTCCTTTGCTGTCGTAAGGCATACCACAGCATTGGTCATCTAGCTTCTTCGGTAGAATTACCTCGAATCCTGCCTTGTTGAGCAAAGACATGGTCACTTCAGTAAGAGGACGTTGGTCGCCCGCATCGCTTTGTTGCCCCATGGTTCGACTTGCACAGGAAGGGAGGTAAACCACCTTCTTATGATTGCTTGAAGATTCTGCCGTCACGGGTGATGAGGCAAGCGAGTGACTGTTGGACTGCGGCATCTCTGGCATCCAAACCGGCGTTGCGCCTTTGGTCACTGAGCGCAGGCCATTGGTAAGCTTACCGACCGTGTTTGCCCCCAAGACCTTACTCGCTACTTGATTGGTTTTGAGGCCTGCTTTGGTCAGCTTCGTGGTGGTCGAGAAATGATCCGCTGTCCACTTAGCGATTGGTGTGAACTTCTCATACTTGGCAACACGAAGCTTCTTCACTAAGTCACCCGTATTAATGCCTACCGGACAGCGCTCAGCACACAGGCCTGTTGCCGCGCAGGTATCAATGCCTTGGTATTCGAAGGTTTTCTCTAGTTCACTGGCTTCTATCTCTTCACCTGCTTCTCGGCGGCGTTGCAGTTCTCGGTACAACACAATACGTTGGCGAGGTGACAAGGTCAGTGTGCGAGAAGGGCAAACAGGCTCACAGAAGCCACACTCGATACAGCGGTCGACAAGGTCATCGGCAGCAGGCATTGGCTTCAGGTCTGTGATGTGGGAATTTGGATTGTCGTTGATGATAACGCCGGGGTTGAGCAGCCTTTCTGGGTCAAACAGCGCTTTGATCTGTTGCATCAAGGCATAGCCATCTTTGCCCCATTCCAATTCCACATAAGGTGCCATGTTTCGGCCCGTGCCGTGTTCCGCTTTCAGTGAACCTTGATACTTCACTGCAACTAGCTCGGCAACGTCATCCATGAAACCGCCGTAACGGTCGATCTCTTCTTGGCTGTCGAAGCCTTGGGTAAACACAAAATGAAGGTTGCCTTCGAGTGCATGGCCGAAAATGATCGCTTCGCTGTAGTCGTATTTATCGAACAACTCTTGCAGCTCTCGAATACCGTTAGCCAGGTTTTCAACAGGGAAAGCCACGTCTTCGATGATAACGGTTGTGCCAACTTCACGAACGGCCCCAACTGCTGGGAACATGCCTTTTCGAATGCCCCACAGGGTTGCAACAGTCTTTGGATCGGACGTAAAAGGGACCGATTCAACAATCGTGTAATCAGCCAATGCATCCAAAATTGATTTACATTGTAAATCTAAGTCCTGCTGGGAGCTGGCGTGTGATTCCACCAAAATAGCCGCCGCTTCTAAATCTAGGTTTGGCATAAACGCAGGCATACCCGGTTTATCCGCGACAGAACGTAGCGCCCTGCCGTCCATCAACTCAACGGCTGCAACCGGAGTTTTGGATAATGTAGTTACGGCTTTACTTGCTTGCTCGATGTCGGCAAACACCAATAGCGCTGAAGCTTTGTTCGGGTGTTCAATCACCGTGTTGTAAGTGATCTCGGCTATGAAGCCTAGTGTGCCTTCTGAGCCAATCATCAGGTGTTTTATGATCTCAATTGGGTCGTGGTAATCGACCAATGCATTGAGCGCGTAGCCGGTGGTGTTTTTAAGACGGTACTTGTGGCGGATTCTGTCTGCCAGTTCTTGATTTGAGCTAGTCTGTCTGTGTAAATCAATAATGCCTTCAAACAACGTTTTGTGTGATTGCTTGAAAGCTTCAACGCTGGCGTTATCTGCCGTATCAAGCAGGGAACCATCACTCAATACGATTTTCATGCTCTCGACGGTGCGATAGGAGTTTTGCGCAGTACCACAACACATACCGCTGGCGTTGTTCGCGGCAATACCGCCAATTTTACAGGTGTTGATAGAGGCTGGGTCTGGGCCGATTTTACGTTGGAAAGGGGCGAGGTATTTGTTGGCATCAGCACCAATCACACCGGGCTGAAGAATGATCTGATTGCCGTTATCGACAATTTCATGACCACGCCAGTCGTCGGTAAGGGTGATGAGCACCGAGTCTGAAACCGCTTGTCCTGACAGGCTGGTGCCTGCGGCGCGGAAGGTAAAGTGAATGCCGAGTTCGCGACAGCTTTGAATGGTGAATATCACTTCGTCTAAGTTTTTAAGCCTTAGAACCATTTTCGGCACCAAGCGATAAAAACTCGCATCGGTGCCGTAGGCCAATCGCTTTGCCTCTTGCGTGACAATGCGTTCCGTTTCTATTTTTTGAGCCAGTATCGCTTCAAGCTGCTGATAAGCTTGTGCGTCTATTACTCGCTCATGGGATGTGTTTGTCTCCATCTTTGCTTCCTTGTGCTTCTTATTTGGCACTGTTCAGGGCGTGTTGACCTTTCGTGGTTAAATTTTGTTCGAGATAAAAGCGTTTTAATCGCGGCGAGGGGAAGTAGCCTAGTCACTCTAAGCAAATCCCCCTCAACAAAGAGTAAAACGCTTTTAGCCGAACCCTTCGGGCAGCGTTTGCTGGCCATTTCTACTACGTTATCGGCTTCTCATGTAGGCTAGCTACACATCGACGCCTCTGCCTTGTATAAATACCCAGCAACTCGCTGCAAAAATCAGCTCGAAAGATCAACACGCCCTCGTTTTTTATATTATTTTCCAGTGCTTAAACGGTGTCACAACGGTAGTGGAATTGCTGTGACACCGATTGAACTTCAGCCTAAGTAGACCAAAGCATGAGTCCGAATCCGAACCTAAGTCGTTGAGGTTTAATCTAGCCCCACCAAAGATTCACGAGTTAAGTCTTTGATTGTCCTCGCGCCTGTTAATGTCATCGCAACGCGCATCTCTTTGTCGTAAAGGTCGAGTAGATTCTCAACGCCGGCTTGTCCTTGCGCTGCTAATGCGTAAACGAAAGAACGGCCAAGCAAGGTGCAGTCTGCGCCCAATGCCATCATTCGAACCACATCCAAGCCAGTACGAATGCCAGAGTCGACCAGAATTTTGGTGTCGCCTTTAACTGCATCAGCAATCGAAGGCAGCGCTTTGGCACTTGATAGAACGCCGTCAAGCTGGCGGCCGCCGTGGTTTGAAACCACAATGCCGTCTGCGCCAAATCTCACCGCATCCTTTGCATCTTCTTCATCAAGAATGCCCTTGATGACCATTGGACCGTCCCAGAAATCACGAATCCACTCTAGATCTTTCCATGAAATCGACGGGTCGAAGTTATCACCTAACCAACCGATGTAGTCTTCCAGCTTGGTAGGAGAACCACGATAAGTAGATATGTTGCCTAGGTCGTGTGGTTTACCCAGTAAGCCGACATCAACTGCCCAGCTAGGATGACGCATAGATTGGAATACGCGGCGTACTGCTGCATTTGGACCACTCATTCCTGAGTGCATGTCACGGTAGCGAGCGCCGGGTACGGGCATATCCACGGTGAAGACCAGTGTTGTGACGCCAGCGGCTTTAGCGCGTTCAAGAACGTTCTTCATGAAGCCACGGTCTTTTAACACGTAAAGTTGGAACCACATTGGGCGTTCAATCTTAGGTGCAACTTCTTCAATCGGACATACCGACACGGTCGACATGGTAAAAGGGATGCCTTTGTTGTCGGCGGCTTTTGCTGCTTGTACTTCACCGCGTCTTGCGTACATACCCGTTAAACCAACAGGCGCTAGTGCGATTGGCATCGCTAGCTTCTCGCCAAATAGTTCGGTTTCCAAATTTAGGTCCGACATGTCGTTGAGTACGCGTTGTTTTAGCGCAATCTCAGCTAGGTCAGCCGTGTTGCGACGTAGGGTATGTTCTCCGTAAGAGCCACCATCAATGTAGTGGAAAAGAAACGGTGGTAATTTCGCTTTTGCTGCGGCGCGGTAATCAGTCGATGCGGATATGATCATAATTTCAGTCCTAAATTCTTGGGATGTTGCTCTTCTTTGAGAGCTTGGTTTGGGCTGCTTTAATTCGGGAAAATGGCGTTAATACCCATGGGTGTTGATGTGCTCTAGTATCCATCCCGGAACTCATCAACTGTCTTATTAGACGGTGTCGCTGTCGGGGAATTGAGTATTAACGCCAAGTGCTTTTGAACGACTTATGGTTTACATAAGTGCGTCGGTCATTTTGAATCCGTAGATAACCACTAGGCCGATGATGCCTGTCATCACCAAGTAGTAGAACGTTGGAATGATTGTCTTACGTAGGGTTGCACCTTCGCGTCCTAGCAAGCCAACAGTTGCTGATGCCGCTACCACGTTGTGAATCGCAATCATGTTACCTGCTGCTGCACCAACGGCTTGTAGAGCAACAACCACCGCACTAGAGATAGTCAGAGTCTGCGCTACTTCGAATTGGAACTGGCTGAACATCATGTTTGAAACTGTGTTCGAACCTGCAATGAAGGCACCTAACGCACCAACCGTTGCACTCAATGCTGGGAATGCGCTACCAACGAGGTCAGCTGCGAAGTTTGCCGTGGTTACGGGCATACTTGCTAAATCTGCGCCGTTCACACCAGAGTTAATGAAGATACGAACCATTGGGATGGTGAACACCAACACAAAGCCTGCGCCAATCAGAGTCTTGCTCGATTCACCGAAGGCTTTAGCCAGTGGCGTTGCGCTGCGAGATTGCATCAGAACAGCAACCAGCGCGACGAAGACCAAGATACCGCCCGGTAGATACAGAGGCTGAATCGCAGTGCTCACACCGGTTTCACCAAGGATGTTGCTGAACGATAGGCTAACGCTCTTCAGTAGGCCTTTGAATTCAGGGCTCACGCGGCTCGCAACCAAGGTCACCGCTAGCAGCACGTATGGTGCCCATGCCATCGCCATGCTCATCTTCTTATGGCCTTGATTGTTGTCGTCAAGGTCGATTTTCAGAGAACCTAGCCATTCTGCAGGCCACTTGTCTTCGCTCTCAAAATCCCATTTTGATTTTGGTACGAGGAAGCCACGTTTTGCTGCAGTAACCACAATCGCAAGGCCAACCAAACCACCAATCAGTGATGGGAATTCAGCGCCTAGGAAAACACCTGTTAGTGCGTAAGGAATAGTGAAAGCAGCACCTGCGAACAGTGCGAACGGCAGGATATCTAAACCTTCAGTCCAGCTTTTGTTCTTACCGAAGAAGCGAGTCAGCATCATTGCCATCAATACAGGCATCATCACACCAACAGAAGCATGAATTAGCGCAACGCTTGACGTGATTTGTTGTAGATAAGCATCCCATGTTGAGCCATGAGCAATCAGGCTTTCACCGATGTTGTGCGTGTCCAATCCTTTGTTCACACCAACGATGATAGGTGTACCAACCGCGCCGAATGATACTGGCGTAGATTGGATCATCATGCCCATCAGTACCGCAGCCAGCGCAGGGAAGCCGATAGCAACCAGCAGTGGTGCAGCGATTGCAGCGGGTGTGCCGAAGCCAGATGCGCCCTCAATGAATGAACCAAAACACCAAGCAATGATGATCGCTTGTACACGACGGTCTGCTGATATGTCAGTAAATCCGTTGCGGATGGTGGTGATAGCTCCGGTGTGTTTCAAAGTGTTTAATAAGAAGATGGCGCCAAACACAATCCAGAGAACCGACACTGTAATGCCGAAGCCTTGGAATACAGAAGCCAGCACGCGAGTGCCAGACATGTCCCAAGCAAGTAGGGCGATAGCAACGGTTAAGGCAAATGCCACAGGCATCGCTTTTTTTGCAGGCCAGTTAAGGCCAACCAGCAGAATCGCTGCAACAACTATTGGTGAAAATGCCAATAGGGCTAGTAGAGTTTCACTCATGGGTACTTCCTCGTACTGTTTTCAAACGTTCATGTTTGAAGTAAAGATCACGTTATGGTTTGTCATTATTTGAATCGCTTTGGCCTCTAAACGGGAACCTTCTTTAGGCGAATCTTGTAATTGGAATGACTGTTTTTGTAATTGTTTTGTTAATTTGGCGTGAATTTACCCCTTTATTTTTTATTGATATAGGGAAATAATGAAAATAATTAATTCCAAAATTGGCATAATCAGATGCGAGCAGACGATTTGATCCTGTTTTCACAGGTGGTAGAACTAGGCAGCTTCAGTAAGGTGGCAGAACAAAATAACCTTACAAATTCGGTAGTTAGTAAGAGAATTGCGCGTTTGGAAGAAGAGATTGGCGTGCAGCTATTATATCGAACCACGCGTAAATTGACGCTTACCGAGGCGGGTAAGGCAATGTTACACGGAGCCAAAAATGTGAAGCAGGCGGCTCAAGAGGCTATGGACGCAGTTTCAGGCTTTGGTGAAAATGTCAGTGGTCATATCAAAATGTCAGTGCCTACTATCTCCGGAGATTTGATTCTCGCAGACGCTGTGGCCGAGTTTTGTAATATGCACCCAGGTTTAACGGTCGATATGTCTCTGAATAATCGCTTT
>NZ_JBGOOD010000038.1:0-48666 GCF_041439475.1 Vibrio sp. 1S139 | reverse complement strand
AGGATCAGATCGCAGGACTCGAAAAAGGTTCAATTGATTTAGGCAACAACGCCGTAGTCTACTATTCGCTTTATTAAATCGCATAGTAGTCGATTTAATATTCTTGTTATTTATAAGGGCATATGTTCTGCATAATAATTTAAGACGTTTCGCTATGTGATGAAAATAAAAAAGCCCGCAGTTGAGTGCGGGCTTGGTATTCAATCACTTCAGTTTACGCTTTAACTGCTTCACAATCATGTGAAGACGTCAACGGTTTGAAGAATAGCTTGGTTTCTTCGATAACAACGTGGCGCAGCAAGATAAGCCCGATTAGGTTCGGAATTGCCATTAGGCCGTTCACGATATCAGCCATTATCCAGATCATGTCGAGCTTTAAGAATGCACCAGAAGCCACCAACGCAATGAAGATGATCTTGTAAGGCAATACAGCTTTGGTACCTAGCAAGAACACAACACAGCGCTCACCGTAGTAGTTCCAACCTAAAATTGTTGTAAACGCAAAGAAGATTAAGCCAACAGAAACCAACATAGGGCCAAGGGTATCTGCATTCAGACCAACAGCGAATGCGTGAGTGGTCATCGCAGCGCCTGAAAGATCAGTCTGCCAAGCACCCGTTAAGATAAGCGCCAAACCTGTCATCGTACAGATAATGATGGTGTCGAAGAAGGTACCTGTCATAGAGACAAGTCCTTGTTTCACACATGAGTCTGTTTTAGCCGCTGCTGCAGCCATTGGTGCGCTACCTAGGCCAGATTCGTTCGAGAACACACCACGAGCGATACCTGATTGGATAGCAAGCATGATGCTCGCGCCAAAGAAACCACCGGTTGCTGCTGTGTTGGTAAACGCAGAAGTCACAACAAGGGTAATGGCATTCAGTAGTTGGTCGGCATTTGAAATCAGAACGCTTAAACACGCGACGACGTACATAACCGCCATAGTAGGAACAACTTTCCCTGCCACTTTAGCGATAGATTGGATACCACCAAGGGTAACCACTGCCACTAATATCGTAAGAACGACAGCAGACATCTCACGCGAAGCGCCAAATGAGATTTGAGTTGCGTCCAAGATAGCGTTGACTTGTGGGAAGGTACCGATACCGAAGCAAGCAACGCCGAGCGCGAAGACAGCGAACATTACCGCTAAGATTCGTGAGCCGACACCGTATTGCAGGTAGTACATTGGGCCGCCAACCATTTCGCCATTGCTATCGGTTCTGCGGTATTTAACGGCGAGTAGACATTCTGCGTACTTGGTCGCCATACCAAATACAGCGGCAAGCCACATCCAGAATAGGGCACCAGGGCCACCAATCTTGATTGCGGTCGCTACACCAACGATGTTACCTGTACCAATGGTTGCTGAAAGTGCAGTACACAAAGCCGCGAAACTCGATACGTCACCCGTACCAGATTTGTCTTTGCTGAACACCATTTTCAGTGCAGTTGGGAGGTGTCTAAACTGGAGTAAGCCTAAGCGAAAAGTAAAGTAGATACCTGTACCCACTAGCAGAATAAGCAGTGGTGGTCCCCAAACGAATTGGTTGATGGTTTGTAGTGTAGCTTGTAGGTGGTTCATAGATTCCCCTTAATAAATTAAAAATTTAAGGAGAAGAGGGAAGGCAGTGCAGATCTCAGGGATCGGGGGCACTACTTAATACATACGGATTTCTAGATAGAATTCTTGTGTTAATTAAGGCTGTTGCTTTCCACTCCTCTGTCCTTTTGCCTGAGAGTTTCACTTAGCGAATCACTTATAGATAAGTAACGGGCACTAAGCTTGCTCCTTCGGCGACCGATCTAACGGTTCTCTCCAGAGGTTCCTCCAACGACAGTCCTCACTTTTCTGGATTTCTCCAGCATAAAGCACCTGAAAGATTTACTTCTTCGGCGGGTCAATCTAACTAAATGTTAATGTTTAGTTAAAAACCACTCTCCTGCAGTCTTCATCGGAACAATTACCTAAATAATTAGGTAATCTGTAGGCGTATCCTAGATCATATAAAATGTGATGTCAGCTACAAAATATCTGTTTGCACAAATGTTGTTCAACTAAATGATCAAACAACGAGTCTCTGACGTAACTTGCTTATTTAAATGGTATAAAATAGAGAAACAAGGAGGAGTTATGACTCGACTAATAGCGATTGTTTTTTTATTGGCTTTTGCATTTGTACTATTTCGTTACCGGACAAACGAAAAACTGCAAAAATGGGTAGTGATAGTTATCGTTAGCAGTTTCCTTTTGTATACTGCCAGCTTGATGATTTCGGAGTTAACTCGTTAAGCCTGCCTGTAAACAGGTGGGATGAATGTGTTAGTAAAGCTTAAGTGCTTCTGGCTTGAGCGATAGGTTTAACTGAGCCTTCACAATCAGTATTGGCATTCGTGTCAGTGACCGCGTAACGTTAAATAAATTTTTGGGAGTACCCGCTAGTGAACCAGCAATCTGGACAAAGCGAACAAGATGAAGTGGTTGTTATAGAAGAACGCGATAAGCGCAGTCAGCTCTATATCGGCATTGCTGCGGTTATAGGTTTAGCACTGGGTGGCTTAATTGGTTCTACAGTTACGGCTTCTAAGTGGGAGTCCACTTACCAGGTACTCGAAACTCGTTATCAAGAACTGCATGACAGCAGAGCACAGTTGATGACATCCGTTGAAACTAAAGTGGCAAAAGTTGATACCGAAATCGATGCGAAAGTAGAAGCCGCTCTAGTGAAACAAACGGAAGAGCATCAAAAAGAGCTCCAGGAATTAGCGAAGCAGTCTTCGGTTTTAGAGAAGGCGAACTACTCGTTAGAGCAACAGCTAAATGAACAGAAGCAAACGTTAGAGCAAACTCAGCAAGACAACCAGAAACTTAATCGTCAGGCTGACATGCAATCGACTTTGTTTGAGCGTGCGCGTGAAGTTTTCCGAAAAGAATTACAGATTTCTCAAGAACTTGAAAAACTTGAGAAAGAAAGAGATCAACTCGAGCAGAATCTTGGTTCTCTTAAGAAAGCGTGTGATGTTTACTTAGATGGCACATCATGGGATGCGAAATCTGACGCGTGTGAGAAGCAAGATAACGCTAACTCTCGACTGAGCGATATCAGACAAATGATTGAAGTCCACACCATGGATCTCAAGCAGATCAAAACGCTCACTGAAGAGATGGGTTTATAAGCCGAAGGCTTTACCAACCTAACGTTAGTTTTACATTAAATATTGAAACGCCCACATCACACACGTGATGTGGGCGTTTTGCGTTTGTCGAGAGCATAGATCCGGTGCGTTCTCATTATTGATTATTTAAGTGTTTTCATTGTTTGCTTAGATATTTGTGAATAGTTACGTATATCCACAATGATATGTTACTTGTTGTCTATTAAATGACTTTGCATACATATTTTCAGCTCAGAGTCGCTGCATAATAGTGTTGTTCAGGATGAACACGCAGTCGATTGCTAGCTCGCATTTGGCTGCTTTGACGACAAGGGATGGAGTGATGCCAGAGTATCTTTGTGAGAACTGCACCATAGCTTATTGTTTCGATGATTGTCGCTCGCCATTAGCGCAAAAAGAGATGATCAAAGTAGAAGAGTTGGTTCGTCGTGTCGATGTTGAACACGATGATGAACAGAGTGAAAAGGGTGAAAAGAGTGAGCAGGGCATTGAAGGTAGTTATTCGCCTAATCGTTCAGACATAAAAAATCCCCACAAGCCAAGCTGGTAGGGATTTTGGATAAGTTGCAGTCCTGTTCTCGCTTTCTCAAGCAAAGGGTCTTACAAAAATTTTTAGAACAGTTTCGTTTTTAGAGCTGTGTCGTTTCTTAGAATGCAGTTAGCTACTAGATAGAGCAAAACCTCATTCCACTAAACGTTATTTCTCATACGTTTTGATTTCGCCTGATTTCACACGAGCAACAAACGATTGCAGTTCTTTCTTCACAACTGGCATCAAGAAGTACAGACCAAGAATGTTGAAGATAGACATCGCAAAGATAGCCGCATCAGAGAAGTCGATTACCGCACCAAATTGAATCGTGGCACCAATAACAACAAACACACAGAACATCACTTTGAAAATCAGCTCCGTTGTTTTGCCTTCACCAAATAGGTAAGTCCAAGCTTTAAGACCGTAGTACGACCAAGAAATCATCGTCGAGAACGCAAACATGATTACTGCGAGAGCGAGTGTGTATTTGAATACTTCTGCCGTTTCAGTAAACGATGCAGCAGTCAGCGTTACACCCGTTAAACCAGAGCCATCGAATGGACCTACGTTTAAACCAGCGATAGTGATAACCAATGCGGTCATAGTACAAATGATTACCGTATCAACGAACGGTTCTAATAGTGATACTAGACCTTCGGTGATTGGTTCTTTTGTTTTAACCGCTGAGTGAGCGATAGCTGCTGAACCTACACCTGCTTCGTTCGAGAATGTTGCACGTTTCAAGCCTTGAATTAGCGCACCAATAAATCCACCACCAACACCTTCACCAGTAAATGCACCTGTAAAGATTGCGCTGAACGCAGGGCCAACTTGATCAAGGTTAGAACCGATGACAATCAGAGCCATACCGATATACAGAGCAGCCATCCAAGGAACAACTTTTTCTGTTACCGATGCGATAGAAGGCATACCACCAACAATCACAGAGAAAACTAAAGAGGCAAGTACAAGGCCAGTGATCACACCGTATTCACTTGGTACATCAAATGCGTAAGTTAACATGGCGTGTGCTTGGTTAGCTTGGAACATGTTACCGCCGCCCAATGCGCCTAAAATACACATTAATGCGAAACCAATAGCGAGCACTTTACCTAGTCCACCTAAACCTCTTTCACCCAGGCCTTGGCTTAGGTAGTACATTGGACCGCCCGAAACAACACCTGAAGGTAGGATAGTTCGGTATTTCACACCTAAAGTACACTCACAGAACTTAGAAGCCATACCCAGAAGGCCACACAAGATCATCCAGAATGTCGCGCCAGGACCACCAATCGCAAGTGCAGCACCTACACCGGCAATGTTACCAAGCCCGACAGTACCAGAAAGCGCCGTTGTTAACGCTTGAAAGTGAGAAACCTCGCCGTCCTCTTTAGAGTTAGGATCGGTATACTTACCTTTGATAATGTCTATCGCCATGCCGACACGTTTAAATTGAACAAAGCCAAAATAAACAGTGAAGATGATCGCAGCGAGCAACAGCCAGCCAACAATCACTGGGAAGTTAGCTTCACCAATCGGTACACTTTTAAATATCAGCCCAACGAACCAACCTGTGTATTCGTTGAAAAAACCATCAACACTTTGACTTAAGTTGCTGATAGCTTGGTTAAATGATCCTTCTTCTGCAAATGCACTGGAACTAAACAATAATATAAACCCAAAAAATAATTCACGTATGTTTTTCATGGTTTTCCCTGTCTTTTTAATAAATTATGTTTGTTGCTGTTGTGTTTGTTTTCTATTTGATTTGTATATCTCAGTGGTTTATCTACTTCATTCGACGGCAACATAAACGGCTGTAGCTAGGTCGAAAAACGAAATAAATATAAGTACTGATCTTGCTTTGTATGGATATCCTTTTGGTATGTGCACCAATAAGACTATGGTATTCGGGCTACCAAGTCCTACTGACAATTCTATACATAAAAGTAATGCCAACAAAGAAATTTTTACAATAAATTTACAGTTGTTCGGGTTTTGTCATCATTTGGGAATAAGTCGATGCTTTTTATGCTGAGAAAAGCATATGCAGTAGCTGCTATAGAGTCGGGTGAAGGAGAATTCAGAGTGATGGGCTGGAGGGACATAGAGGGCGCGTAGGGGATTTCGAGTATTCGATATGTTTTCGAGGTGTATAAACATTCTAAGGCTGAAAGTGTATTCGGATCTTAGGATATTAAAAAAGCCCTTTATAAGAGCTTTTTTGATGAGCGGAAAGCATGACTACTTTCCGATAGCACATAAAACTAAACGGCTCGATCACTATTGCTATTGCCAACCGTGCTTTTGCTGGATTTGTGGTAGAGCTTAAGTGCCAATAACGAACCCCACAACAAAACTTGTCCCCAGAGTAATGTCCATTGAGATGCCACCTCTTGCCAAGATGCACCCATCTGATCAAGTGCTAAGAAACCTTGGATAGCCGGTGTGCTTGGGAACAGCTGTGATAATAGAACTAACCATTCGGGCATCATTTCAACTGGCCAGATAAAACCTGAAGAGAAGATCAGTGGCATTGAACTGATTAACACTACAACCGTGACTAGCTCTCTTCGTGGCACTAACTCACCAATAAAAATCCCGATCAAACAACTGGCCAGTAAGAAGGGCAGAAGTAAGGTTAAGATCTGTGTTGTTGAGGCGAGCTGGTTTATCCCATACATCGAAAAGCTAGCGCCGAAATAGTACATCGACAACAGGTAATAAATGCCGACTAAGGTACAACAGCGGGCAAGCATCAGTTTCGCTGGAGAGGTCTTACTCCAGTAGCCAAATGTCGATTGAGCGTTTTGGGTTGCACCCACTAAACCAGAAGCCATGGCTAAGGTTTGTTGCAGGATCAACACAAAGACGGCTGGAACTACGTAATCGATGTATCCCATGCGACTATTAAACGTTGGTTTCAGGTTCAAGCTGAATGCACTGTAGCCTTTGGCTGCCGATTCTAAAGGCACACCTTCGACTAACAAATGGCTGACCTTAACTTGCGCAGCTAACGTACCACCGGCCTTGGCAAGCCCTTCAACAATGGTTCCGTAGACCAAAAAGTAAGAAGCATCACCAGCGTAAGAAAGTGTCGGGTTCTTACCGAGCAACAAGTCTTTATAGAAATCTTCTGGAATGACAAGGAAGCCGCCAATCTCTTGGTTAAGCACGGCTTGTTTCGCATCGGCGATGGTGGAGTCTCGACGGACCAATTCGATCTGAGAGGTGGCATCCACCATACGCTCTAATTGATAGCTGCTTTGACTCTTATCCAAGTTCACAACCGAAGCTTTCAGTTGTTGAGGAACTTGGTTCGCGTAAGGCAATGGATACAAGAAGGAATAGAAGACCACACCACCAAATACCGTAAGAAGCACGACAGGGTTGCGCAATACCGCTAAGAGTTCTTGCTTGAGCAGTTGAGTAAAGCTCATCGTTTTACTCCTTGTTGTGCTGATGCTTCTGGCTGTGTTGACGGCGTTGTTTTTGCAGATATAGCTGCTTTTGTAGATGGATCTGCTTGTGCAGTTAGAGTTGATTGCGCCAAGTGTTTCTTAATTAGCAACATTACCACGAAAGCAGGAACTGCATACCACAACATAGAAGAGAGGCTGATCAAAGACTGTGCTGCGCTCACACCATAACTAGACTGCGCCGTTTGTACTTCGATGTAATGACTCACGGGCAATAAGCTTCTCCAAATTTGAGCAGCTGTATTCATGTCTGTTACTGGAAAGGTAATACCCATGAACGCAAAGCTTGGTGCCGTAAATGCGCCAGCGAAACTCATCGCCCTTGCTGGATCAAGTGTTAAGAAGAAAAACAAACAACCCATAATGATACAACTGATCACGGTTAGCAGTTGGGCAATAGTCAATGCCACAAAGCTGCCGTTAAATGGCCAGTCTAAGAGCACATAGAACCAAAAACTAAACGCGATACCAAACATCAAAAACAAGACAAGGTAGGGCGTTAATGTTGATGCGAGTGACTTCATAGGGGCGTTGGATAACCAAGCGTGAAGCCCACGAGCTCTAACGTTCGCCGTCAAAACCAATATCGTGCCCACCACAATCATGATCTGCCACAGTGCAGGAATAACCGCAGACACCAAGAACTGTGCATAACTGGTGTTCTTGTTGAACAGCGGCGTGATCTGGCTTTGTACCGTTACTGCTTGGCCTAATGCGGATTGCACCGTGGTATCACCGTGTGACAGCTGTTTCACGACTTCAAGTTGCGCGTTAAAAGTCCCTTGAGCCTGCAGCAAGGCAGAGTTCACCAGCTTACCGATTAAGATAAATTGGCTGTTATAGAATACAGACACTTGCGGATTCAAGCCGAGCAGAAGGTCTCGGTCGAAGTGCCTTGGTATCACAACATAACCATAGATATCACGTTCGATCATCGCTTTCGCCGCATCACTCGCAGAGCTGTATTTCTGAGTGACTTGCAGCGTTGGTGACGCATCAACAAGGCGTGTGAACTGTTGCGAGATTTGACTGTGCTCAAGGTCGACAACTGCGACCGGTAAGTCACGAGCGATCCCTTGTGAAAAAATCAGCCAGATACTGGCAGCAAGCAGCAAAGGAATCCAAGTTAGGCAAGACAACAACCATTTGTCTTTGCGGACAATCGCCCACTGCCGAAGCAAGGTATTCTTCGCTCTATGATGCTCAGTTGATTGCGAGCCTCTAGATTGCGATCCAGTATATTGAGAGTTAGCAGACATAAGTCACCTAAAGCTCAACCACTAGGCTCATGCCCATACGCAGTGTTTCGCTCGTATCGACAGGGTGCGCTTCTACTTCAAAAGTACGTAAATCGAAGCCTTGTGCTGCGTCTGTTGAGCGCCAAGTTGCGAAATCACCCATTACGGCGATGTGAGTTACTTGGAAAGTTAATGATTTATCCAGAGCCGGTAGGTACGCCTCAAACTGGCTGCCTTTCTCGAAATGCTTAAGCATGTCTTCACGAACATTGAGCACAGCCCAAGCATCCTTGGTGTCGATAACAGTCACAACAGGGAAGCCTTGTGGTGCAAGTTCTCCACTGCTCAATAGAACCTGAGAGACTTCGCCATTAAACCAGCTGTGGATCTGTGTGTCTTTTGCGTAAGCTTCAACTTCCGCTACCGCACCCGCTGCCATTAACGCTTTTTGAGTGGCGGCCACTTTGGTTTCGTCACGCGCACCTTCTTGCGCTAATTGATACATTTGGAATGCAGCGCTTTCGGTGTACTTCGCCGCTTGCCACTGTGTTTTGGCTTCATCACGCTTCTGCTCGGCAACCACACCATCGTTGTAAAGGTTGTTTACACGTTGGTAGGTTTTGTCCATCAGATCGGCAGCTGCTTTGGCTTTCAACCATTGGTCTTTAGCCGCTTGGATCTGTTGAGTACGCGCGCCATTCTCTGCTTCTTGTGCTAATGCACCAGCGGCTTTCTGACCAGCTTTTGCTTGCTCTAGCTTCGCATCAATCTCAGGGCTTAGTAGAGAGAAGATCAATTCGCCTTTTTCAACCGAATCGCCTTTGCGCACGAATATTTCATCAATTCTGCCAGGTACTTTCGATGAGATGCTGTATTGCTGCGCATCGATTTGACCTTGAAGCTTAACCGGCTGAGGTTGATAAGCTTGATAGAAACTGTATCCGACCCAGCCAATAACGCCGATACCAACTAAAGATAGAAGAAGGGGCTTAATAGGTTTCATGAATTATCCTTTTGACTGGCTAACGGTGTCTGTTTTTGAGTCGAAATCAGACGGAACAGAGGAGGTTAAGTAACTGGAGTAAGCATTCATTTCGCTGGTTAGCGCTAACAGCTTGTTGAGAGAGATTAGGTATTTGAAGCGAGCAGCAGATTGCTGGGTTTTAATGCTCGCAAGATAAAGCTCGGCATCAACCACTTCTAATGAGTTAGATAACCCTTGTGTGAAGGCTTTTTTACGAAGTAATAGGTTTTCCTGAGCTAAAGACAAGCTCGAGTTTAGGCCTTGAACCTCTTCAATGGCTTGGTTTGCTTCAAGGTAAGTCTTTTGTACCAACACGGTTAAGTCTTGCTTAGCTTGTGACTTAAGGAATTGAACCTGTGATACGGCACTGTGAGCCGCAGCGACTTTGTCGGAACGGCCAGAGGTATCAAGCAGTGGCACATTCACACCAATGCCAACCAACCAATCGGGTTTCATTTCACTGGCTAGAGAGTCATCTTCATACAGGCTGTAATCACCATAAAGGTAAACCTCTGGGTAGTATTTACCTTTCTCGGCTTTAATTAAGCTGCTTGCTTGTTTCTCTTTTGCATCAAGAATCTTAAGGCCGGGGTAGGTCATGAGTGTCTGGTCAATGAACACGTCCATATGAGGCAGGTTCTTATTGATAAACAGTTGTTCAGAGGGTTCTACACTTTCATTTTGACCAAGGATTTGGGTCAACGCCAATTGCGCAATTTTAAGATCGTTCTGAGCTTTCGTGCGCTCTACAATCGCTTTATCTAAAGAAGCATCGGCTTGTAGGCGTTCTACTCGGGCGATTTGTCCTTGCTGTTCAAGCTTGATGGCGAAATCACGATGCTGAGTTAAGCCTGCTTCAACGGCTTGACGCGTTCTCACCACGTCTTCCGCTAAGATCACCGAGAAGTAATACTTACTTAAGTCTTCGTAGCGAGCTTGTTTCTCCATCAACAGTTGGCTTTGCGCTTCTTCGCTTTTACCTTCAGCCGCATTTTGCGCAGCGGTTATTCGACCACCAGTGAAGATAGGCCACACAGCACGAATGGAAGAGCTAAAGATGTCTTGTTCGGTAATCGTTGAGGTAACGCCACCAACTAGAGGGCGCAAAATCGCGGATATAGCAGGGTTTACTCCACTCAAGCTATCTGAAAACTGTTCACCATTAATCGTCACATCACTATCAAGGTGCGTGTAGTTAGCCCCTAAGGTAATAGAAGGAAGATTGAGGCTACTTGTTGAGTTCTGAAGGTGTTGATAACGTTCAACGTTGGCTTGTTGAGCCGCAAGAGAGTTGTTGTTCTCTTGGAGAATTTGCCACGCTTCAGAAAAAGTGAGCGGAGCTGCATAGCCTGGCGAAGCCATAGTGCCGAGAAGCATACTGGCGATCGCAAGGTATCGGAATTTTGGTTTGGTCATCTGCATTAAATACCAATTAGAGTATTAACTCTAATGTTAACAGGGCGATAGTCATTTGTCTTGAATAGATTGTCTCATATGAATAGAAATTCTCATAACTCGTTAATCAAGTGTAAATAAGATTGAGTGACGTGAATATCAAAGATAAATGAAACTTAAAAAGCACGCATAAGCATGCTCTTTAAGTTCAGTATAGAAGTGTTTTTACAAAATGAAGTGGCTTATTTAAAGCTAGGACAATGGTGATCGGCGCGCCATACCAATTGTCTTGAACCTTGCATTGTTTGTAATAAATCTCTACCTGACATTTGCGGGAATGCTAACAATACCTTGAGATCGAGAGGGGAGGTACCATCTTTCTCATAGGCTCTTACGTGAGTAAAAGTCGATTGTAAGTGTTTGAACAGCATAGTCTTAGTAAGACAAATTCCAAAGTTATCGCGTTTCATTGCCTGTTTCCTTTTCAACAATGTTTATACGTTATGTTTGTTATCCTGTTTCTATTGGACGTTGCCACTGATCGATACTTCCTGCTCATCAATGTTTTATTATTGGGTGATGCTTTTATCAGTCACCTCTTCGTTGTCTGGCTAGCCGAGTTTGAAATAGCGATGGATGAATAGGGGAGAATACTTAATCCGTTTGTTCATCATTCGTAACGGCGAGCGTGCAACTTTTAGTTATAGATACGTCCAGCGAGCGAAGGGTTGTTGCTATTTTGTTAATCGAAGTTTCGATTCAAAGCGCGGTCTGAAAATCATGACCTATGGCTTAGCAACAATAAACTTCTTCATATGCAACCATTATAATTGTATTTATTTTAAACAACCTAAAAAACACCTAAAATCTTAGTGATCTAGCTCAATATTTATTCGTTTATTTTGGTTTTTAAGCTAATCAGTCCTAAAAATGAACGATTAATCGAGATGAACAACGTAAAGGATTATCAATTAACAATCTGCTCAATTATTTAGTTGAGTAGCAGTCACAAATTCACGTCCCTAGAAAGGTCATGCGATTAACTTGGTGTTAACATTGATCGTCTAACACTAGGGACGGTGGAATATGAAATGGAGCAGTATCAGTTTCCGTAAAAGGTTACTGATTATCATGACGGTCACTGGCCTCGTTGAACTTTTGATTCTTGCAGCGGCTGGTTTTTACTACATCAAACAATCTCAAGAACAAGAGATGGGTTTGAAAGCGTTAGGTGTTGCTGAATTTCTATCTGAATCGCCGCTTGTCACCAGCATTATTCAAGAAAATGGAACGTTGGACCCTAATGGCGTTCCCTACGTTTTGTCTGAAGAAACCCAAGTTAAATTTCGTAACCTTACTCAGCTCATTGGCGCGGCGTTTATCGTTGTTGGAGATGATAAAGGTATCCGCCTGATTCACCCTTATGATGACAGGCTCGGTAAACCCATGCGTGGTGGCGATAACCAAAAAGCATTGGTATTGGGCGAGTCTTATGTGTCGACAGCCAAAGGATCGCTGGGTTTTTCAGTTCGTGGTAAATCCGCGGTAAAAGACACCCAAGGTACCGTTATTGGTGTGGTGTCAGTTGGTTACTTATTGGATTCGTTGCAAGATCGAATCGAACCTTACTTAGCCTTTTTGATTGTGATGGCGTTGCTGGTGGTTGCGGTCAACGCTTTGATTTCGAGTTATGTATCTCGCCGTTTTCAACGCGCTATTTTGGGCTTTGAGCCTGAAGAGATAGGCCGGTTGTATGTTGAGCTAGATGTAACCATGAGTACCGTGAAAGAGGGCATTCTGAGCATCGATAAGCACGGCATTTTACGTTCAATTAATAAGAGTGCCTGCGATATTTTATCGATAGACAGGGATAAAGCACTCAATCAACAGCGCCTTTCTGATGTATTGCCAGGCAGTGATTTAGAACAACTGCTATCAACCGGCGACACCGACCACGATGTTGAGTTGTATTTAAACAATAAGCGAATCATTGCTAACCGAAGCCCGATTATAGTGGCAGGTGAGGTGGTCGGGGCGGTATCGAGTTTCCGATTACGAGATGAAATCAACGATTTAACAGACCAGCTCTCACAAACCAAAGAATATGCTGATCTACTGCGTTCACAAACCCACGAGCATCAAAACAAGCTCAACACCATCAGTGGCTTGATTCAGATGGGCGAGCTGGACTCTGTTCAACAATTGATTGGTCAAGAAACCGCTCATTACCAGAGCTTAATTGAGTTCTTAAGAGAGACGGTGAAAGACCCTCTTATTGCAGGCATGCTTTTAGGCAAAACAGAGCGAGCTCGAGAGATTGGGTTAGAGCTTAAAGTGGAAGAGGGATCAAGGCTTGAAGCTCTGCCTAGCTGGTTAAACGCGGATGACGTTGTCACAATTCTTGGCAACCTGATTGATAACGCCTTTGACGCCACCATGACGGCGATTAAGCAAGAGGGTCAAATTGCGCCAGCGCGTCGGGTTATTGAAGTTTCAATCAGTGATTTTGGTAATGAAATTATCGTAGAAGTAGAAGACAAAGGGTGCGGTTTGCCGAAAGAGTTGGCGACCAAAGCACTCACCGAAAAAGGCGTATCGAGCAAAGCGAAGCAAAATCGTGGTGTGGGTTTGTATCTGATAAAGCAGCTGGCAGACCGATATCAAGGGCAGCTTGAAATGGTCGACAACCACGATTTTGGCACGCGAATGACGGTTTATCTGCCAAAAGAAGAACAATAATTAAGCACGAAACGATCTTGCGAAGATCATCGTGACGGAAAAAGCATGGTTAAAGGAAGAACATAAATGAACGCAATCACGAGAGTCATGGTCATTGAAGATGATATTGCGATTGCAGAGCTACACCATCGTTATTTAGAACAGATGGGTGGCTTTGACGTGGTCGGCATTGCCACCACACAGTCTGAAGCGCTCATGCAACTGGACATCTTAAAACCTGATTTGGTGTTATTGGACGTGTACCTGCCGGACGGGTGTGGGCTCGATATTCTTAATCACGTAAGAGGGAGCAATCAAGGCTGCGACGTTATCTTGATTACTGCTGCTCGGGATGTGGATACGCTGCAGCAGGCAATGCGCGGGGGAGTGGTGGATTACCTATTAAAACCAGTCATGTTTCCTCGTTTGGAAGCAGCACTGAAGAAGTATCAGTCACAGTTACAAGAGTTCGAAAGCGTGTCTGATTTGAACCAAGGTTTGGTTGATAAGATGCTGCAAGCCAATGCCAAAGCGGACTCAGGAAAAGTATCAACCTTGCCCAAAGGAATTGATGGCGTAACGTTGGATAAGATCAGAGCCATTTTTCAGCAAGCTGATGCCGTTAATATTACCGCCGATGAAGCCGGAGAACGAATTGGTGCTAGCCGAACCACCGCCAGACGCTATTTAGAATTTTTGATTACCACTGGTGAGTTAGTCGCAGACTTAAATTACGGTACCGTAGGTCGCCCGGAGCGCTGCTACAACAAAGCGCAAAGATAAACACGACACCATCAAAATAAATATAAAGCCAGTTGAATAAGCTGGTTTTACCTTTTTCTCCCTTTCCTATTGCTCACTCCACCGACCAGATACCGTTCTTTCTTGACTACACTGTTTGAGAATGCCGATTTGCTTCACCCGTGGGTTAAATGAACGGAACTATCGATTAGAATTTGTTCGAAATGAGTCAATATTTAATCGATTGCTTTCACAGTGGTTGATGTAAATCAAATAGTCATAGACAATACTGTCCCGAATAGAGGTGATAGCTTTCACCCTCGTTTACCAAACGCATTCTCAAATTTAATAGGCGCTTACTATTGATGTAATAGTTAAGACCTATTATCTATTTTCGTATGTCGCTGATACCTTTGGCGAATACTAAAAACCTTGTTTTTATAGGAAAGATGATGGTAATACCTGAAAACAGCAGCATCGTTATTTTTGGTGCGTCGGGAGATCTAACTTACCGCAAGTTAATTCCTGCTCTATACCACCTGTATGCTAGCAATCAACTACCAGAATCCTTTGCGATTCTTGGAGTGAGCCGTACTGAGTACAGCGATGAGTCTTACCGTGAGAAGCTGAAGAAGTCTCTTCAGGAAATGGAAAAAACTGAACCAGAGACGCTGAATGCATTTATTGAACATCTGCATTACCAAGCGATCAATACTTCAGATGTAGACGACTATGCTCGTTTAGCACAACGTCTAGACAAGCTTGAGCAAGACTACCAATTCGAAAACCATAACACATTGTTCTACTTGGCAACCCCGCCAAGCCTATACGGTGTGATTCCAGCAAACCTTGCTGCGCATGGCCTTAACGATGAATCGAACGGCTGGCGTCGTCTGATCATCGAAAAACCATTTGGTTACGACTTAGCATCAGCTCAAGCGTTGGATGAAGAGATCCATCATCACTTCCAAGAACACCAGATCTACCGTATCGACCATTACCTTGGTAAAGAGACGGTTCAAAACCTTCTAGTGCTTCGTTTCTCAAACGCGATGTTTGAACCACTGTGGAACCGTAACTTCATTGAATACGTTGAAATCACAGGTGCTGAGTTCCTTGGCGTTGAAGAGCGTGGCGGATACTACGACGGTTCTGGCGCAGTTCGCGACATGTTCCAAAACCACCTGCTGCAAGTGCTAGCGATGGTAGGTATGGAGCCGCCTGCACAAATTAACGCTGATTCTATTCGTGATGAAGTGGTTAAAGTGCTTCAGTGTCTGAAACCATTAGAAGAAGATGATCTGCGTAAAGACTTAGTATTAGGTCAGTACACAGCATCAGATGTTCGTGGTCAGCACCTACTAGGTTACCGTGAAGAGCATGGTGTAGCGGATGATTCTCGTACCGAGACTTACATCGGCTTGAAAGCTCACATCAATAACTGGCGTTGGAATGGTGTTCCTTTCTACGTACGTACAGGTAAACGCTTACCAACACGTGTGACTGAAATCGTGATTCACTTTAAGAACACGCCACACCCAGTATTTGGTCAAGATGCACCAGAGAACAAGCTGATTATCCGCATCCAACCGGATGAAGGTATTCAGATGAGCTTTGGTTTGAAAGAGCCAGGCGCAGGCTTCAAAGCAAAAGAAGTGAAAATGAACTTCTCTTACTCTGACTTGCCTGAAACTCAGATGCTGACGGCTTATGAGCGTCTTCTTCTTGATGCACTGAACGGTGATGCGACTCTGTTTGCACGTACCGATGCGGTAGAAGCATGTTGGAAGTACGTTCAACCAATCTTAGACTTCAAGCAAGATCCTCAAGCACTGTTTGGCTATGCTTGTGGTACTTGGGGCCCACAGGAAGCAGATGAACTTCTGCAACGTGATGGCCGCGCATGGCGTTTCCCATGCAAAAACTTAACAGACACGGATTACTGCGAACTATGATCAATCACAAGATCTTTGCAACGCCTGAACTGGTTGTTGAAAACCTAGCAAATGAAATGAAAGCATACAGCGAGCAGGGCAAACCTGTTCACATTTCACTGTCTGGTGGCAGCACGCCAAAAATGCTTTTCAAACTTTTAGCACAGGCGCCATACGCGGAAGGTATTCAATGGAATAACCTTCACTTCTGGTGGGGCGACGAACGTTGCGTTGTACCAGACGACGCTGAAAGCAATTTCGGTGAAGCAAACGCGCTCTTATTTTCAAAACTAAAAGAGTTTACTCAAGTAAACCTTCCTGCTGAAAACATCCACCGCATCCGTGGTGAAGATGAACCAAAAGCAGAAGCAGAGCGTTTCGCAAAAGAGATGGCAGACGTAATCCCAACAGAAAACGGCACGCCTGTATTCGATTGGATTCTGCTTGGTGTTGGCGCAGACGGCCACACAGCTTCACTATTCCCAGGTGCAACCAACTACCAAGATGAGAACCTATCTGTATTAGCTTCTCACCCTGAGTCTGGTCAAATCCGTGTTTCTAAAACAGCGAAAGTTTTAGAAGCAGCAAAACGAATCAGCTACCTAGTACTGGGTGCAGGTAAAGTTGAGATCGTTAAAGAAATTCATACAACTCCTGCTTCAGAACTGCCTTACCCGGCAGCGAAAATCCAGTCTAAAACTGGCGAAACAGAGTGGTTCCTAGATTCAAATGCAGCAAGTGCTATCGCATAAGTGCGAATAGCCGCAAGGAGATAAAATAATGAAAGGTGATATCGGTGTAATTGGCCTAGCAGTAATGGGTCAGAACCTTATCCTAAACATGAACGACCACGGCTTCAAAGTTGTGGCTCATAACCGTACTGCTGCTAAAGTAGACGAGTTCCTAGAAGGCCCAGCTAAAGGTACTAACATTGTTGGTGCTTACTCTCTAGAAGAGCTAGTTGAGAAGCTAGAAGCGCCACGTAAAGTGATGCTTATGGTTCGTGCTGGTGACGTTGTAGACACGTTCATCGAAAACCTAATCCCACTTCTAGACGAAGGCGACATCATCATTGATGGTGGTAACACTAACTACCCAGACACTAACCGTCGTGTAGCGCATTGTCGTGAGAAAGGCATCCACTTCATCGGTACTGGTGTATCTGGTGGTGAAGAAGGTGCTCGTTTCGGTCCTTCAATCATGCCAGGTGGTGCGGCTGAAGCTTGGGAAGCGGTTAAGCCAATCTTCCAAGGTATCTCGGCAAAAACTGACGCTGGTGAGCCTTGCTGTGACTGGGTTGGTAACGACGGTGCTGGTCACTTCGTTAAGATGGTACACAACGGCATCGAATACGGTGACATGCAGCTTATCACTGAAGCATACCAGTTCATGAAAGATGGCCTAGGTATGTCTGCTGACGAGATGCAAGCAGTATTCGCTGACTGGAACAAGACTGAGCTAGACAGCTACCTAGTTGAAATCACTGCTGACATCCTTGGCTACAAAGATGAAGACGGTGAAGCGCTAGTTGAGAAGATCCTAGACACTGCAGGCCAAAAAGGTACGGGTAAGTGGACGGGTATCAACGCACTAGACCTAGGTATCCCACTAACACTGATCTCTGAGTCTGTATTCTCTCGTTGCCTGTCTGCTCTTAAAGACCAACGTGTTGAAGCTGAAGCTTTGTTTGAGAAGACAATCACTCCAGTTGAAGGCGACAAGCAAGAGTGGGTTGATGCACTACGTCAAGCTCTACTGGCTTCTAAGATCATCTCTTACGCTCAAGGTTTCATGCTAATGCGTGAAGCGTCGAACGAAAACGGCTGGGACCTAAACTACGGTAACGTAGCGCTAATGTGGCGTGGTGGTTGTATCATCCGTTCTGCATTCCTAGGCAACATACGTGATGCGTACGAAGCAAACCCAGACATCGCGTTCCTAGGTTCTGACGAGTACTTCAAAAACATCCTACAAGGCAGCCTAGTGGCATGGCGTAAAGTAGCAGCGAAATCTCTAGAGTCTGGTATCCCAATGCCATGTACGATTTCTGCGCTATCTTTCCTAGACGGTTACACAACTGCACGTCTACCAGCGAACCTGCTTCAAGCTCAACGTGACTACTTCGGTGCTCACACTTACGAGCGTACTGACCGTCCACGTGGTGAATTCTTCCACACAAACTGGACTGGTACAGGCGGCGATACTGCTTCTACAACTTACGACGTATAATCGTTAGTTAGAATCAGTTAAGAACCTTGTTGTTCTTATTAGCTGTAAACTAGAAAACAAAAGGATGCCAACTGGCATCCTTTTTTGTTGGTTTGCGTATTTTTAGATGGTCACTTCAAACACACAACTAATTATCGCTTAGGCGGTCATGATATGTGGTTGTACATCGTCGTTGTATTGATCTCGAATGGCCATAAAGCTGTCTAGGTTTTGTTTAGGCGCTTCAACCCACTCTGGGTCAAACATTGAACCAGTGTTTGCTTCTATATAGGCCATCACCTCATTCAGTGACCAAGCGTGTTTATAGGCTCTTTTACTCATTAACGCATCGAATACGTCTGCCAGTTAATAGCGTATGCGCTATTGCTTAACTAAAGTGCTGTTAATGATGATCTGGACGTTAAATAACCATTTTAAAATTAAATGAAAAGATAAATAGGATAACGCACATGCTTTATGCCATCATAAAGGCATAAATAAGGGCAATGGATGTAATGCCCAAGTGATTGAGCTAGAAATGGTCAGTGATGACGGTGTTCTAGAGTAAATTCAAGGCCTTTAGTTGCCTTGAAAAAGGTAATGTTATGACTGAAGAAGAAAGAATCGAACTGCAACAAAATAACCCGCTACACGGCTTAAAGCTTGAAACCATGATCACTGAATTAGTGGATCATTATGGTTGGGAAATTTTAGATGCGGCAATGCGTATGAACTGCTTTAACACTAAGCCTACAGTGGCAAGCGCAGTTAAATACCTGAAGAAAACCGAATGGGCTCGTGAGAAGGTTGAAAACTTCTACCTTTACCGTTTCAAGCGCATGCCTAAAGCATCGGACATCGAATACCAGATGCCTCCGCGTTCACGTACATTCCGCCATGGGCTAGAGCCTCGTGAGCCAATGGAACTAACGGTTGAGTCTATCCACGCTTCTCAAGCTAAAGCTGCGTCTGCATTTAAAGAGCGCCGCGGCGGTAACGGTCGTAACTTCCGTCGTTAATAAGAAGGCGTCGTTAGATAAGGCGTCGACGATTAGTACGCCTAATTAGATAAGCGAAAAACACAAAAGGAGCCTATGAGCTCCTTTTTTAATTCGTTCGATTAAACCGTAATTGGCTAAGCTTCGCGGTTCTTTCTTTGATTCTTCCAAAGATCGGTGACATAAACGATCGCACTGACCAGTAAGAATAGCGCTGACACAGAAAACAGAGCGGGCATTTTTAAGATCCACGCGAATGTGGCAGCAAGAAAAGCGACAAAGCAAATGAGTCGACTTGATGACATGACATGACCGAGTTTAGTGTTCATAACGCCTCCTAATGAAGTCTCACTTTCGACAGGAGAATTATCCTATCTTTGGCAAAATAAAGGCTAAAAAACAGTCTAAATTGTTATCAAATTTGCTAATTGAAGGACTCGTCTCACACATTTTGGCTTGGCTATTTTATAAGTAATAAAATAGCCAAATCGGTATGAGCAGGGTGGAGTCTTTTGGCTTTATCTTTTCAGTTGCAAGTCTTATTAAACCGAACGTCTAATTAGCATAGAAAAAGTAAGCGGTGATCAAAAAGCTCGCGATGATCACTGTGGTTCGAACATAGTGTTGAGGGATGCGGCGAGAGATTTTTGCTGAATAATAACCACCAACCAATGTACCCAATAATACAGCCATGCCAGACGGCCAATCAATCGAACCATTGACGATAAAAAATACGATCGCTGCGAGGGAAGCACACGCGGACACGAGCAGTTTGATGCCATTCATCACGTTGATGTTGGTGTAACCAGCCAGCGCCAAGTAGCTCAATGTCACAATGCCTAAGCCTGCATTAAAATAACCACCATAAACACACATGATCAAAAGCAATACAGCGGAAAAGAACGCCCCTGCGCTGGTGGCGTGCTTATGTTTAGCGGTTACTTTCTTTAGCCATTTGTTGAGAGTGCCACCAAAGGTAAAAAGCAGAGCGGCGAACAGTAATAACCAAGGTACGGATTGGGTAAATAGCGCTTCTGGCGTGTGTAGTAGTAAAAATGCACCAATGCCGCCGCCAATTACGCATAGCCCAACAACGAGCTTGAGTTGTTTGGTACCAGATTGAATTTCGTGGCGCAGTGCGTAAGCACCACTGATGTAACCAGCGCATGAAGCAAAGGTGTTGGTCGCGTTGGCTGCTATTGGTGGAACGCCAGCAAATAACAAAGCAGGGAAAGTGATGAAGCTGCCGCCACCCGCAATGGAGTTAAGCACACCGCCAACCACCCCTGATAAGAATAGAATCAACCAATCCATAGTTTTAGAATCCAATACGTTAACTAACTGGTTACCTTACTTGAATTTGTTATGAATATCAGCGCCATGTGTGTTGTAAAGATAGGTTTGTGAGTTTGCTACCATCTTTAACCGCTGGTTTTAATTGAGGCTTTAAATGAAAAAAGGAGCCAATGGCTCCTTTCGTTGAGGTTTAGTTGATTCGATAAAGCTTTACACTTCTACTGGCTTCGCTCTAAAACTCTTAAATAGTTTCACTAGAATCGGGCTAGACAGCACCAATACCGCCAGAATAGTGAAGGTCATCGTAATAGGGCGTTCCCATAAGAAGTTCAACTCACCATCGCTGATCATCAATGCTCGTCTTAAGTTCTCTTCCATCAAGCCGCCCAATATGAAGCCTAACAGTAATGGTGCCAATGGGAAGTTGGCTAGCCTTAATGCTATCGCAGCCATCGCTACCAGTAGCATCACAAATACGTCCATCGTGTTGAATGACACCAAGTACACGCCAGTGATTGAGAAGAAGATAATCATTGGCAGTAGAACCGTTCTAGGTACCGCTAGCAGTTTAGAGATATATGGGATCAACGGTAGGTTTAAGATAACCAGCACGATGTTGCCAAAGTACATCGAGATAATCACCGACCAAAATACGTCTGGGTGTTCAACGAACAAGCGAGGACCAGGCTGAATACCGTAGGCAATCAATGCACCAAGCATAATCGCAGTTGTACCAGAGCCCGGAATACCCAGCGTTAGTAGCGGAACGAATGAACCACTTGAAGCGGCGTTGTTTGCTGATTCAGGAGCAACAAGACCACGGATACTGCCTTTACCGAACTCTTTCTGCTTGTCTTTTGGCGCGAGGCTACGCTCCATACCGTAGCTTAGGAATGCCGCAATAGTGGCACCTGCGCCCGGTAGAACACCGGTAAAGAAACCGAGAATAGAAGATCGAATTGAAACTGGTGCCACTTCTTTGAACTCTTCTTTGGTGACCTTCATGCTACCAATATCCGACATCTTTTGGCTTTCTTCCGCGCTGGTGTCTTGCTCTGGTTTTAGAATACCCATCAAGGTTTCACCCAGTGCGAATGTTGCCATCGCTAATAATAGGAAGCTAAAGCCATCCATCAGATCCGTAAGGCCAAAAGTGAACCGTTCAACGCCAACACCTTTGTCGATACCTACAGTTGATAGCATCAAACCAAGAATAGTCATCATCCACGCTTTGATTACCTGACCTGGGCCTGCAAACGCCGCTACAGCGGACAAACCTAATAGCATCAACGCAAAGTAGTCTGAAGACTGGAAGCTCAGTGACACGCTTGCTAGAGCCGGTGCGGCAATCAAAAGCATGATTGCTGAAAGCGTACCGCCTGTGAAAGAAGAGTAAGCCGCGAGAGCAAGTGCTTTACCTGCTTGGCCTTTTTGAGCCATCGGGTAGCCGTCAAACGCGGTTACTACCGTTGAAGAACAACCCGGAGCATTGATTAAGATGGATGACGTCGAGCCACCAAATACAGCGCCGTAGTACACACCAGCCATCAAGATTAGGCCAGAAGAAGGATCTAGGCCGTATGTAATCGGGATCATCAACGCGATTGCTGAAATTGGACCGAGTCCCGGTAGCATTCCAATAAAGGTACCAACAAAACAGCCAACAATTACCATCATGATGTTCATTGGCATCACGGCGGTAGAAAGTCCTTGTAAAATTCCGTCTAACATAATGTTATCCCTACCAAAGAGTGAAGATTAAACCAGGCTCTAGGTAGATATCTAAGCCTTGAGTTAATAAAAGAAAGAACGCGATAACGAAAGGAAACGACGCGCCAAATAAGACAGCTTTGCGGCGCTCACCCAGTAGGTAAAAGCCTGCAAGTAAGAAGAAGCTGGTTGCTAAAACAAAGCCAAGATAAGTCAGTCCAACACCGTACAGAGCCATTAACACCAAGAAGCCAATAAGCAGTTTCCAGTTCAGCGGCGTAGTGTCGCATGTAACTTTTTTATCCGGCTGTCCGGTTATAAGCAGGATCAACGAAAGGCCAATGCCGATAAACGTTAGCAGGATAGGTAAGGTTCTTGCTGTGAAGGGTTCGTACTCGTCACCGGGGAACAAAGGAATCAGCGTGGTTTGGTAGCCATAGCATAAACATGCAAGCATAAAGAGCATGGCTCCGATGCGATCCTTCGAAAGCAAAGATTCCTTACTCAGAAATTTGGTTGGTAAGTCCGACATATCCAACTCCATTTGGGGTGGTATAAAAAGTAAAAAAGCCGTACATGAGCGAGTCAATGAAATGTCTGGGATCACTAACCAAAGGTAAGCGAATTACGGTACTGGTTTATCAGCCACTTGCGTTTACAACGAATCGGCAAGCGTTAGTAATACCTCTACGAATAAACAAAGGAGTTTTAGTTAACTCATGTACGGCGAAACAGGAAAGAGTAAGAGGGCACATAGGCCCTCTATGGTTGTTGGTTATTTCAAGAAACCAAGCTCACGCATTAGGTCGCCCATCTGTTTTTCTTGATCTTCTAGGAAGGCGTAAAAATCTTTGTCAGCTTTGTAGTTGTCGATCCAACCGTTACGGTCACGAACCACTTGCCACTCATCGGTTTTGTACATTTTGCCAAGCGCTACATTCCACTCGTCGATTTTTGCTTGGCTTGTACCCGGTGCCGCAAAGAAACCACGCCAGTTAGCAAATACTGTCTCGTTGCCGTATTCAGTCAGTGTTGGGATGTTAGGCGCAGCGTCAAGACGCTTTGGAGCCGTCACAGCAAGCACTTTTACTTGGCCAGACTTAGACATCTCTAGTACTTCACCAAGGCCCGTTGAAAGCAGCTGTGTTTCGCCAGAAAGCAGTGCCGCCATCGCTTTACCGCCAGCATCGTAGGCAATGTAACGTACTTTCTTCGCATCAAAACCTTCGCCTTTGAACGCTGCCGCTACTACAAGGTGGTCCATGCTGCCACGAGCTGAACCGCCAGCAATCTTCACTTTACGTGGGTTGGTTTCGAACTCTTTAACGACGTCTTCCCAAGTGTCGTACTTAGAATCCGCAGGAGCGACGATTGCGCCGTAATCGGCAATGGTTGCTGCTACCGGAGTTAGGTCACGGAAAGATTGAGGGAAGATACCTGTTAGTGAACGAACAACGATAGGCGTTGAGTTCACCATTAGCGTGTCTTCTTGGCGTTGTGCTGTTTCGATTAGGTGAGCAATCGCTTTACCGCCACCGCCACCAGACAGGTTTTGGAAAGAGACATTTTCTACGATGTCTGATTTCACCAATACATCACCCGTACCACGAGCTGTCATATCCCAACCACCACCAGCGCCGCCAGGGATTAGGAAGTGGATTTTTTCTACGTCAGCAGCAAAAGTGTTGAAAGAAAAGGTTGCTGCGATGATAGAAGCCGCAAGAGTAGGTTTCAGTGCCTTGAACATGGTTCACGTTCCTTATGTAGGGGATCTCTTCAATGGAGAGAAACTTATGTTTTATTTCCAGCTACTAAACAGATGAGTAGGATATTGCTTAGCAGATGAAGCTAAAGTTAACAGTGTGTTAATGAAATGTCTGTAATGCGGCGATATTGAGAATAAAGAACATTGGATTAATATTGTTCATAAAGTTCACGGTAACGTGTTTTTGTCCATTTACTGTTGAATGATATCTGGATTCTAAAATCGTAGTTATTGTCTCAGAATGATTGAATTCATTGACAAAGTTTGGATTTAACTAGCGTTTTCTACTCGAGTGCATTGGTTGTTGGTCTATATTGTTAGATGTGACTACGATAACTATTTCTGCAAAAGAGTCAGGTGTATAGAGGTGTTAGATTTTAGATGTGGAATAATGAGTTACTATAGTTGATATGCAACTTAAGCGGTATTGATTGCGCTAGGCTGTTAACTTTGGAGTTGGCGATTATTCAAGGATGAAATAATGGCATTAAAAAAAATTTCGTTACGCTTTACCGTTGGAACAATGTTCATACTCGCGACTGTGCTAACGGCTGTGGTTGCGGTCTCTCTTCAATACTACTTCAGTAAAAAAATGGCGACGGAGAATACTCTGTCAAAGTTGACGATGGTATCTCATGACCTGAGTGATTATATCGGCGCGATTGACTCTGACGCAGCCAACACCGCGCGTTTACTTGCTACAGTGAAACGATCTATCAGTAACAAAATATCGAAAGAAGAGTCGCGTAGTATTCTTTCTGAAGCCATTAAAGATAACCCTCTCTTTTATAGTATTTACATTGGCTCATCCGATGAAAATTTCTTCCAAATTATTAACCTAGAATCTGCCCCTGTCGTTAGAGAAAAAATAGGAGCACAACAAACGGATCGTTGGGTTGAGATTCAAAATATAGGGCAGGAGCGAGTCCGGACAACGAAATACTTTGACCAAGAGTTTTCCCTCAGAAGCTCAACTACGGAGCAGAGCAACTACTTTCCAACGACCAGGCCTTGGTATGTTGCTGCCAATGTTCTGTCGGTCGAAAAAACTCAGCCATATCTTTTTCAGCATTTACAAATTACCGGACAAACTTATTCTTTAGCGTTTGAGTCGAAAATCGAATCTGAAATTCAACATGTGATTGGTATTGATATTGTGCTGTCTTCTTTGGCTAACAAATTATCAGGTACGGCGCTTGGATTAGCAGAAGATAGTAAGGTTGAGTCTTTCTTATATTCGAAATCGGGTAACATTATTGCGTCTAACCTCAAGGTTAATAATCAGGAATCGGAGTTTGATGTATCAAAACTGATGCTATCATCTGAGCAAAAAGCCTTGGTTAATGATACTCCTCCGCTTTTAGTGTCTAATCAAAATGATTGGGGGCCGATGGACTTTTCAGTGGCGGGAAGACCAGACGGCTATGCGATAGACCTTCTCAAAATGATTGGTGGTATGACTGGGATCAGGTTTGAATTTGTGAATGGTTTTTCTTGGGGAGAGCTTGTTAATAAGTTTCAAGAAGGAACTATAGATGGGCTGCAATCGGTGCAAAATTATAAAAATAATGGCATAAGCGGCCTCTACACCACTCCAATCTATGATTTACCGTTTGCTATCGTGACCAGAGAAGACGCGAAGATTATTACTAATTATGCCGAGCTTGAGGATAAAAAAGTGGCCATTTTATCTGGGTGGTCAATTATTCCTAAGTTGAGAGAGGATTTTCCGAACATTGATTTAGTTGAATTTGAAAACCTAGAGTCTGCATTTAATTCAATTGAAAGCGAAGAGAACTTTGCTTTCTTAGAAGCAGAACCCGTACTCTCGTTTGCATTAGATAGGTTTTTCCAGCCAGGCCTTGTTGTCAATGGGACTCTAGAAGATCTAAAACAGAACTACTCAAACCAATTCCATTTGGTGCTGCAGAGCAAGCATAAACAATTGCTCCCAATCATTGATCAAGCTATCAGTAAGTTAAGTGGTGAACAACTTGATGCCTTAGCGAAAAAGTGGCTGCATGATACCGGCTTTAATACGAATACGACGGTTCCTTATACTGAACTTTATGATTTGACTAAGGAAGCAACGGTTGAAGGCAGTATGGTAAGGGTAGAGTTGAATGGCGAGATCAAGCATCTCTATTTAAAGAAAATAGACACGGGCGAACACTACTCTGAGTATTTTGCGGTATTGATTCCCGAATCTGAAGTCTTCAGTACAGTCAATAAACGTCTAGCAACCTCTGTTGGTGTAACGGTGTTACTGATGAGTTTGACGTTGCCTATTGCTTGGGTTTTTGGTGCGCCGATAGTGCATCCAATTCGCCAATTAGAGGAAGAGACTCATAAGGTTAAGCTGCGTGATTATGACAACGTGACAATTCTTGATACTCGAATCAAAGAAGTGTGGGAATTATCTGTTGCTGTAAAAGATATGGCTATGGAGATTAAACGACATGAACAGATGCAAGAGGCGTTTGTTGAGTCGTTTATCAAGCTCATCGCTCAAGCGATCGATGATAAGTCCGCTTATACGGCAGGGCATTGTAATCGTGTACCAGAACTCGGCTTGATGCTGGCTGACGCGGCGGAACAATCGCAGTCTGAGCACTTCAAAGACTTTGAGTTTAAAAATGATGACGAACGCCGTGAGTTTAGAATTGCGGCTTGGCTTCATGATTGTGGCAAGATCACGACACCGGAACACATCGTCGATAAAGGTACGAAGTTAGAAGCGAACTACAACCGAATCCACGAGGTGAGAACTCGATTTGAAGTACTTTGGCGTGATGCGGAAATCACCGCTTTGAGAAAACAACTTGATGGTTCGCTATCAACGCAACTGATAGCCGATGAACTTACGGCAACGAAGCAGCAGCTACAAGATGACTTTGCCTTTATCGCTACGTCGAACGTTGGTGGTGAGTTCATGAGTGATGACAAAGTCACTCGTATTCGCTCGATAGCTGAGACGACCTGGACGCGTCACTTTGATGATCAACTTGGTCTATCACCGATAGAGGCAATGAATCGTGAGCCGAGTTCAAGTTTACCAGCCACAGAACCACTTTTGAGTGATAAGCCAGAGCACATAGTGAAAAGAGATAGGCCGTTAGAATTTGACCCGAAACATCAAATTAAAATGGATGTGCCTGAGCACTTATACAACCTAGGCGAAGTCTACAATCTGAGTATTGCACGCGGTACATTGACTGCTGAAGATAGATTTAAGATAAACGAGCACATGCTTGGCACGATTAAGATGCTTGAGAACCTGCCATTCCCGAAAGAGCTAAGTCGTGTTCCTCGCTACGCTTCAACTCACCATGAAACACTTAAAGGTACAGGGTATCCAAGGAAGCTGACTGGTGATGACCTCTCAATCCCAGAACGTATTCTGGTGATCTCCGATATTTTTGAGGCGTTAACTGCTGCGGATAGGCCTTATAAGAAGGCGAAGCCAATCAGTGTTGCTGTCGACATCATGTACAAAATGGCGTTGGACGAGCATCTCGATATCGAACTGTTTAGATTGTTCTTAACCAGCGGTACTCACCTGCGTTATGCAGAAGAGTATCTCAAACCGGAACAAATTGATTTCGTTGATATCAACAAATACCTAGAAGTTACTCGTCAGATAGCTTGATTAAAGGTTGGCTTGTTAGAACGGGTTCGATGAATGAAAGGCGCACATGAGTGCGCCTTTTTTATATCTGTTTATCGGTGAGCTGGTGGATAGATACGAAGGGGGCTGCTTTTGACAAGTTTCGGCTATAAGTTGTCGACATATCGATTTCAAATGATTTTAGGGTAGATAGGGGGTTAGTGACTCTTACTCTGATTAAATCGATAAATAACAGATGGTTGAGTTGTTTGTAGTGTCCTTTTGGATTAGTTTTAATCGTCTATGAAAAATACTACCTTAGTCTAAATTGTCGACAATTGGCTTGATTGTCGACAATTCAATCGTGTATTTTATGTTCATGTTATGAAATTGTTGACAATTAAGGTTCAGCAATCAGAAGTGAGCAGCGTGAATATGAATACTGCGATAAAAGATCTCAGCTTAAATGCAAACACGAAGACACGTGTGAACGATAAAGAGAACACTAAATCAGAAAACCTCACTGAGTACCTCGTTGAGGCGATTGTTAACGGTGAATTAGCACCGGGCAGTAAGATCTCGGAGCCTGAACTGGCTAAACGCTTTGAGGTAAGCCGAGGCCCATTACGTGAAGCGATAATGCGTGTTGAAGGGCTTGGCTTGATTGAACGCATTCCTCATGTAGGGGCTCGAGTTATTACTTTTTCGGCAGACAAACTACTCGAGTTGTACGCGGTGCGAGAGGCATTGGAAGGCATGGCGGCTCGCTTAGCAGCAAGACATATCACACAAGAAGAGCTTGTCGGGCTTGAAGGATTATTGTCGACACACTCAAAATACATCGATGAAGTCGAAGGTTCTTCTTACTTTCATCAACATGGGGATTTCGATTTCCATTACCGCATTATTAAAGCGAGTCGTAACCGCAAACTGATTTCGCTGCTGTGTGATGAGCTTTATCACCTATTACGCATGTACCGCTATCAATCGCCTAGGGCTCAGTCTCGACCAAAAGAGGCGCTCGATGAACACAAATACATCCTACAAGCGATTCGTAATCGCGATGAAGAGCTAGCAGAAATGCTAATGCGACGACACATCTCGGGCAGTCGATTGCTGATAGAACAACAAATTCAATCCAAAGATCTTGATTAAGCGACCATTGGAATCTGTCAGCGGATCAGTGCTGGCGATAACCAAAAGCCGTAAGTCTTAAAGGTTAGCTAGAAATAAACAATTAACAGGGAGCGTCATTATGAAGTTATCAGCAGGAGCTAAGTTCCGACAAGCTGTGCAAGACAACGACCCATTGCAGATCGTCGGCACGGTCAATCCGTACTGCGCGATGATGGCAAAGAACTTGGGGCATCAGGCGATCTATTTGTCTGGCGGAGGCATCGCCAATGCGTCTTATGGGTTGCCTGATTTAGGCATCACCACATTGAACGATGTGTTGGTAGATGTTGAACGTATTACCAACGCGTGTGATCTGCCATTGCTGGTGGATATCGATACGGGATTTGGTGGCGCATTCAATATTGCACGTACGATTCGCGCTATGGAGAAGGCAGGCGCAGCAGCAATCCATATGGAAGACCAAGTGGCCCAGAAACGCTGTGGTCATCGACCAAATAAAGCGATTGTAAGTCAGCAAGAGATGGTCGATAGAGTCAAAGCGGCAACCGATGCTAGAACCGATGAAAGCTTTGTGATTATGGCACGTACGGATGCATTGGCGGTTGAAGGCATTGATAGCGCAATTGAGCGAGCGATAGCTTGTGTTGAAGCGGGCGCAGACATGATCTTCCCTGAGGCGATGAATCAACTCGATCAATACGTGAAGTTCTCGGCAGCGCTGAAATCAGCAACGGGCAAGCACGTGCCTATTCTTGCGAACATCACTGAATTTGGCCAAACACCACTCTACAGCTGTAACGAGTTAGCCCAATCAAGTGTCGACATGGTGCTTTATCCATTGAGTGCGTTCCGTGCGATGAACAAAGCGGCGGAGAATGTTTACAAGCACTTGCTAGTTGAAGGCAATCAAGAAGCTCTGTTGGATTCAATGCAAACCCGTAAGGAGCTTTACGAACACCTTAATTACCACGACTACGAGAACAAGCTTGATCAGTTGTTTTCAAGCGAAGGGTAAACCAGTTTCAATTAATCAAAAATCAACTTAATCCAATAACGTGAAATGGTTAGTCGCCAAATCCAGTACCGATGATAAAGATCATCGGGCATATAAATAGGCAGCACCAAAGAGTGCAGGCGGCTAACACAGAAAAGGAGTTCACCATGTCTGTATCTTTGAGTGATAAAGCCGCTGTCGAAAATGCTTCAAAAGTAGAGCAAAAAAGTGAAAAAACAGCAAACAAACCAGCCAGCGCACCGGCAATCGGTGGTGCTGGTCTACGTGGTCAAAGTGCAGGGTCGACTGCGCTATGTACGGTAGGAAAATCAGGAACGGGTTTAACTTACCGTGGCTATGACATTACCGATCTTGCTAACCACGCTCAGTTTGAAGAAGTGGCACACCTGCTATTAAGAGGCCATTTGCCCAGTGAAAAAGAGCTAGACGATTACAAAACATTGTTGGTTGGTTTACGTGGTTTACCTCAACCTTTGAAAGCATTGTTGGAGCTTATTCCTGCAGACGCTCACCCAATGGATGTGATGAGAACGGGTTGTTCGATGCTAGGTAATCTAGAGCAAGAATCTGATTTTTCAGAACAATTGCCTGCGACTGAACGAATGCTCGCGCTTTTCCCTGCGATTATTTGTTACTGGTATCGCTTTAGCCATGATGGCGTGCGCATTGATACGGAAGATCAAAGCGAAGCATGTTTGGGTGGCTATTTCTTGAAGATGTTGACTGACAAAACGCCTAGTGAACTTCATAAGAAGGTGATGCACTGCTCGCTAACCCTTTACGCGGAACATGAGTTTAATGCCTCTACCTTTGCCGCTCGTGTTTGTGCGTCAACACTGTCGGATATTCATTCTTGTGTAACGGCTGCGATTGGCACACTAAGAGGCCCACTGCACGGTGGTGCGAATGAAGCGGCAATGGAAATGATCCAAGATTGGCAAACCGCCGATGAAGCCGAAACCAACATCATGCAGATGCTTGCTAACAAAGACAAAATAATGGGCTTCGGTCATGCTATTTATCGTGAAAGCGATCCTCGAAATGCCTTAATCAAGCGTTGGTCAAAAGAGCTTGCTCAAGAGGTGGGAGATGAACAGCTTTACGCCGTTTCAGAGCGTGTTGAAGCAGTCATGAAGCGTGAGAAAGGCTTGTTCTGTAATGCGGATTTCTTCCATGCCTCTGCCTATCACTTCATGGACATCCCAACCAAACTGTTCACGCCAATCTTTGTGATGAGTCGCCTTACAGGCTGGACAGCACACGTGTTCGAGCAAAGAGAAAATAATCGCATCATTCGTCCAAGTGCAGACTACACCGGCCCAGAGCATCAAGACTGGCTACCAATCCACTTACGTTAGTTCTCTATATCGAGCCGACTTATGTCTTGAGGTGACTTCTGTCTTCATATGACAAGGCCTCAAGAACCAACGAATAGAATTTAACAGATAATGGTGGATGTATGTCTGATGTAAAACTTGAACAAGCTCAGTACCTTGATAAAAATCAGTACCGGAAACTTTTACCCGGAACCCATTTAGAGTATTTCGATGCTTGCGAAGCGGTAGAAGCGATATCTCCGGGCAGTTATAAAACCTTGCCTTATACGTCGAGAGTATTGGCAGAGCAATTAGTAAGACGCTGTGATCCTGAAACCCTTGAAGGCAGCTTAAAACAGATCATTGAACGCAAGAGCGACTTAGATTTTCCTTGGTATCCTGCGCGCGTGGTATGTCATGACATTCTTGGTCAAACAGCCTTGGTTGATTTGGCTGGATTAAGAGACGCGATTGCCGACCAAGGCGGAGACCCTGCCAATGTGAACCCCGTTGTCGAAACTCAATTGATTGTTGATCACTCTCTGGCAGTGGAACATGCAGGCTTTGATAGCGAAGCCTTTGATAAAAACCGCGCGATTGAGGAGCGCAGAAACGAAGACCGTTTTCATTTTATTGAATGGTGTAAAACCGCGTTTAAAAACGTGAGTGTGATCCCTGCGGGTAACGGGATCATGCACCAGATTAACTTGGAGAAAATGTCTCCAGTTATTCAATCTAAAGAAGGCGTCGCGTTTCCTGATACCTGTGTCGGCACAGACAGCCATACTCCTCATGTCGATGCTCTGGGCGTTATTGCGATTGGTGTGGGCGGCTTGGAAGCTGAGACAGTGATGCTCGGTCGTCCGTCAATGATGCGCTTGCCTGATATTGTCGGCGTTAAACTAACGGGTCAACGACAAGAAGGGATCACCGCAACGGATATTGTGCTTGCGATTACTGAGTTCCTTCGCAATGAGAGAGTGGTCTCAAGCTATTTGGAATTCTTCGGTGAAGGGGCTCGTGCTCTGACTATTGGTGACCGCGCAACCATCTCAAACATGACGCCAGAATACGGCGCGACTGCGGGTATGTTCTACATCGATGAGCAGACTATTCAATACCTGAAGCTCACCGGTCGAGAGCCGGAGCAGGTTGAATTAGTTGAACGCTACGCCAAGCAAACCGGGCTATGGGCTGACGATCTCGATTCTGCTCAATACGAACGGGTATTAGAGTTTGATCTGTCTAAGGTTGAACGCAATCTTGCAGGGCCGTCTAACCCACATCGTCGTTTGCCAACTAGAGAGCTGGCTCAGCAAGGCATCAGTCAAGCATCTTGGAAAGAGCAGCATGCTAAGCAGTACAGCGACGAGCAGATGCCCGATGGTGCCGTAATCATCGCAGCAATTACCTCTTGTACCAATACCAGTAATCCAAGAAACGTGGTCGCCGCGGCATTGGTGGCTAAGAAAGCCAATCAACTTGGATTAGTTCGTAAGCCGTGGGTAAAAACGTCATTCGCGCCAGGCTCAAAAGTTGCCAAGCTTTATCTTGAGTCCGCCGGTTTGTTGCCTGAACTGGAAAAACTAGGCTTCGGTATCGTCGGTTATGCGTGCACAACCTGTAATGGAATGAGTGGTGCGTTGGATCCTAAAATTCAACAAGAGATCATCGACCGTGACCTATATTCAACCGCTGTGCTATCGGGGAATCGAAACTTCGATGGTCGAATTCACCCTTATGCCAAACAAGCGTTTTTAGCATCACCGCCATTGGTCGTCGCTTATGCCTTAGCTGGTACGATTCGCTTTGATATCGAAAAAGACAGCTTAGGTACAGACAGCAACGGAAAATCGATCTATTTAAGTGACTTGTGGCCGAGTGATGCAGAGATCGATGCAGTGGTCGGTGAACATGTTAAGCCTCAGCAATTCCAACAAATCTACGTGAAAATGTTCCAGCCAGACGAGGAACAGGTGACTACTGAACCGCTTTATGACTGGCGACCTCAAAGTACCTATATTCGCAGACCACCTTATTGGGAAGGAGCTCTGGCGGGAGAGCGAAGCCTATCTGGTATGAGACCTTTAGCGATTTTGGGTGACAACATCACCACAGATCACTTATCCCCTTCAAATGCGATTCTCGCTTCGAGCGCTGCGGGGGAATACCTCACCAAAATGGAAGTGCCGGAAGAGGACTTTAACTCTTACGCGACCCATCGAGGCGATCACTTAACCGCGCAACGAGCAACATTCGCCAACCCTAAGCTGTTTAACGAAATGGTGAAGGACGCTGGAGAAGTCGTGCAAGGTTCATTAGCAAGAGTTGAACCTGAAGGTCAAGTTACGCGAATGTGGGAAGCGATAGAAACCTACATGAATCGCAAGCAACCTTTGATTGTCGTTGCTGGCGCAGACTATGGGCAAGGCTCTTCACGGGACTGGGCAGCCAAAGGTGTGCGTTTAGCGGGTGTTGAAGTGATTGTTGCTGAAGGGTTTGAACGAATTCACAGAACCAACTTGGTTGGCATGGGCGTGTTGCCTCTGCAATTCAAAGCGGGGACCAATCGCAATACCTTAGAATTGGACGGTACCGAGCTTTACGACGTGTACGGCGACATTGAAGCAGGTTCAGACTTGGCTTTAGTGATCACTCGTAAAAGCGGTGAAAAGCTTGATGTGCCAGTAACCTGTCGATTAGATACCGCAGATGAAGTGAATGTGTATAGCGCTGGTGGTGTGTTGCAGCGTTTTGCCAAAGACTTTCTTTCACAGTAGGAGCTAGTTATGAACATCAAACAGATAAAAGTACCTGCTACCTACATGCGGGGCGGAACAAGCAAAGGCGTTTTTTTCAACTTAAGTGACTTACCTGAAGCTGCGCAAGTTGCCGGAGAAGCTCGAGACGCATTACTTCTGCGCGTGATTGGTAGTCCAGATCCTTATGGCAAACAAACCGATGGTATGGGTGGTGCAACATCCAGTACCAGTAAAACCGTGATTGTTTCGAAAAGTAGTAAAGCCGATCACGATGTTGACTACCTATTCGGCCAAGTTGCCATTGATAAGCCGTTTGTGGACTGGAGTGGTAACTGCGGCAATCTGTCTGCTGCAGTGGGCCCATTTGCTATTCATAGTGGCCTAGTCGACTCGAATCGTATTCCAGAAAACGGTGTGGTCGAGGTGCGAGTATGGCAAGTGAACATAGAGAAAACCATTATTGTTCATGTACCTATCGCTGGTGGCGAAGTTCAAGAGTTAGGTGATTTTGAACTCGACGGTGTGACTTTTCCCGCCGCTGAGATCCAAGTTGATTTCCTAGACCCCGCCGATGCGAGTGGCTCTATGTTCCCAACAGGGAATGTTGTCGATTTTTTAGATGTTCCCGATCTGGGTTGCATCAAAGCGACATACATTAATGCTGGGATACCCACCATTTTTGTTGATGCTGAATCGGTTGGTTACCAAGGCACTGAACTTCAATCAGATATCAATAGTGATACCAAAGCCTTGGCTCTGTTTGAATCCATACGAGCACATGGTGCAGTAGCGATGGGTCTTATTGATTCTTTAGAACAAGCAGAATCACGCCAACATACACCTAAAGTTGCGTTTGTTGCTAAGCCTCAAGCGTACCAAGCTTCCAGTGGAAAATCGGTTGCTGTCGAAGATACAGACCTTCTGGTGCGTGCTTTGTCTATGGGGCAACTGCATCATGCCATGATGGGTACGGCTGCGGTTGCTATTGCTTCAGCGGCAAGTGTTCCTGGCACCTTAGTGAACTTGGCAGCCGGTGAGGGAAGTCGTGATTTCGTGACCTTTGGACACCCGTCAGGAACCTTAAAGGTAGGTGCGAAAGCGCTGCAGGCCGAAAGTGGGTGGAAAATAGAGAGGGCGATTATGAGTCGTAGTGCCCGAGTGATCATGGAAGGTGCCATTCGTGTGCCTTTTCCCAAGTAAAGCGATTGTCGTGAACGGTTAAATGTTCACGAATACAACGCTGAGAAAAGAGTGCACCCAAGTGAAACTGTTAAAAGCTAGTCGCTTGGACTAATGGATAAATCATGGAGGAGGCACTATGTCTGCTACGAATCGAATGACTAGAAAAACAGATTACATCACCGAGTATCAATGGGCGAGGGAAGACCCAAATTCGTTTTGGGAAACACAATCACAAGCAATTGATTGGTTTGAGTCACCTAAAACGATATTACAAACTGACGATAACGGAATTGAGCGTTGGTTTCCTGATGGGGTGATGAACACCTGCTGGCTCGCGCTTGATTACCATTGTGAAAATGGGCGAGGTGACAATACCGCACTGATTTACGACTCTCCAGTTACAGGAACTCAATCCTCGTACACTTACAATCAATTGCGTAACCAAGTGGCTAAAGTCGCTGGTATGTTAGCCACGCAAGGCGTTACCAAAGGTGATCGTGTGGTGATCTACATGCCAATGATTCCTGAAGCGGCGATGGCAATGTTGGCCTGTGCACGACTAGGTGCGGTGCATTCGGTGGTGTTTGGTGGTTTTGCCCCTCATGAGCTTGCCGTTCGAATTGAAGATGCCGAGCCCAAGGTGTTGATTACTGCATCCTGCGGTGTCGAGATAAATAAAGTCCTGCCATATAAGCCGATGGTCGATCGCGCGATCATGGACAGCCGATGGAAGCCTGAGAAAGTGGTGGTATTCCAAAGAGAGCAGTCTCTAGCCGAATTGAACAACGAACGTGATGTACTTTGGCAGCAAGCTGTTGAGGATGCTTTGCCTCACGTATGTGTGCCTGTTCTAGCGACTGACCCACTATATATCTTGTATACATCAGGGACGACGGGTAAGCCAAAAGGCGTGGTGCGCGATAATGGTGGTCATGCGGTCGCGATGAAATACTCGATGAGCACTATCTACGATATGCCGCAAGATGGTGTGTTTTGGGCGGCTTCTGATGTCGGCTGGGTAGTGGGGCATTCCTATATTGTGTATGCGCCATTGATTCATGGTTGCACAACCATCTTGTTTGAAGGAAAGCCAGTTAGAACGCCAGATCCGGGGGCATTCTGGCGTGTGTGTGAAGAGTACAACGTCGATGTGTTATTTTCCGCGCCAACGGCATTTAGAGCAATCAAGAAAGAAGATCCTGAAGGTGAGCTGCTCACCAAGTATGACTTATCATCGCTCAAGTCGATCTTTATGGCGGGAGAGCGTTTGGACCCGCCAACATTGGATTGGGTCGAGTCTCATACCAATAAACCGGTTATCGACCACTGGTGGCAAACCGAAACGGGTTGGGCTATCTCTGCGAATCCTACAGGGCTAGAGTCTTTACCTGTAAAAGCGGGTTCTTCAACCAAACCTGTTCCGGGTTACCAAGTGGAGATCCTCAATGAGTTGGGTGAAATCGCACAAACGAATCAACAAGGGTTTGTGGCACTCAAACGACCATTGCCGCCTGGTTGTTTACCCACGGTATGGCGCAATCATGATCGGTTTGAATCCGGCTATTTGAGTCAGTTCCCGGGCTATTATGTTTCTGGGGACGGTGGCTATCTTGATGAAGATGGGTATCTATTTATCATGGGCCGTATCGACGATGTGATAAACGTAGCGGGACACCGTCTGTCGACTGGAGAAATGGAAGAAATCGTGGGTGGTCACCCAGCCATTGCAGAATGCGCGGTAGTCGGTATTCACGATGACTTAAAAGGACAACTTCCATTAGGTCTAGTTGTGTTAAAAGATGGCGTAAAAGTCGATGGCATTGAGTTACAAGCGGAGTTGGTTGGCAAGGTTCGCAATGAGATTGGCGCGGTCGCCTGTTTTAAGCAAGCCTTGGTTGTTGAGAGACTACCCAAGACACGTTCAGGTAAGATCTTACGCAGAACTATCCGACAGATCGCAGAAGGTGAACAATATGTGGTGCCTTCGACGATTGACGACCCTACCAGCTTAACGGAAATAGCTGAAAAGCTCGGCAAATAGACGTCGCAGTTTAGGTAATCTCACCTTCGGCTTGTTTATTAATGCATAACCCAGTGTGATGGTTTACCTAAACTCTACTTTATTCATCCGCTTATCCATTGCGTTTACTATGACCTCATTATGAATCCCACATATTGAGGTCTTTTTATGCGAGCGTACTTTTTGTTGATTGCTTTACTGGTCAGTGGTGCTGCTAGTGCCAGTATTTCAAAGGATGAAGCGAGTAGAGCGTTGTTAGAGCCATTGAGTCATCCCAAGATATTTAAATGTGTGTCCAAGACTGGCGTCGATCTCTATCAAGCAGTTTTTGATATGGGCGTGGGGTATGAAGCCGACCCGATTAACTCGAAGATGATCGTTAATTCAAGGAAAGGCCGCTACGAATATCAAATCCTAGGCGCGGTAAGGTCTGAAAGAGCCGGTGAAATTGTCGTGTTGACTCGTCATGTGGGAGACGGTGTTAAAGTTGCCGCGATGATTGATGACGAAAATGGCAAGATACTGGGGATAGGCGATAAAAATCATTATCGAGATTGCGGTGTTAGGCCACCACCTAGCGCAGCAAACATGCAAAACTTTTGGTCTAAAGGCTAAGAGAGATATGTGAAAGACAAGAATTATTGAGAAAGCTCGATTGAGGCGACCTTATTGGTCGCCTTTTTTGTTGGTGAGGATAAAGCGAGCTCAAAGCTATATATCATTAATCAGTTATGTGATGGCTGAATAATACATAGCTGAACATGATGTATCGTCTAAACGTGGCTTTATTTATCTCATTAACGGTTCTGCTTAAGATGGCTCTACTCCAAACGAAGAACTAAGCGAGACTCCTATGAAATTCACTAAACCTTTTCTTTTAGCGACACTGATTGTGACTCTTTCTGGTTGCGCATCACCAGCAATGGATAACGAAAATGAGAATGCTGCACGTAATCGTGGTGCGGTAGGTGGTGCTTTATTAGGAGCAACAGCCGGCGCTCTAACTGGAGATGCGAGTTTAGCCGTTAAGGGCGCTGCATTAGGTGGTGTGACCGGTGGTGTTGCGGGTTCAATGAAAGATACGGACGATGCAAGAAACGCACAACGAACCCAAGTTACTGCTGATGGTCTAGCGCAAGACAATCGCACCGATGCAGAAAAGCGAGTTGCGGAAGTAGAGGCGGAAATTAAGCTTATTGAACTGGAACAACAGCTTGCTGATCTCAAAGAAGAGAAAGAAGATAACGGTGCATAAAGCTGAAGCTACAGCAAAAGCCACAACAAAAAACATAGCTTCGATATTCGTTTAATTCAAAATCATTCAAACAGAATGGCCACGTAATGTGGCCGTTTTTGTATCTAAAATACACACTTCAAACAATGAATTAATTCAATAACTTGTATAGATACTCACGCCAAGTAAACTAGACTCAGTTTAGATATTAATTTGGTTTGAGAAGCGCAATAGTCATGAATGTCACCTTAAGGGCCGCAAAGCACGCGGATTTAGAACAACTTAACGAGTTAATGTTCGATCTCCACCATCACCACCACCTTGCTAGCCCAGAGCACTTTAAAACGGCAGAAGAGATTGAGCAGGAAAAAAGCATTGCACGATACTTGGATGACCCTGAATGTTTGGTTTATGTGGCATTAAAAGGAGAGCTCATTGTTGGCTTTATCTCTGGGCATTTTTGTGAGCTTATCTCAACGGTCAGCAAACCAGTGCCGATGGGAAGTGTCGATGAACTGTTTGTCTTGCCTGATTATCGAAAAGAATCGATTGCTGAAAAGTTGTTTAACAAAGTTGAAAGTACTTTTGATGATTATGGGGTTGAACAAGTCTTTGTAGAAGTTTGGGACTTTAACTCGCCTGCCAAGGACTTCTATCAAAAAATGGGGTTCACACCTCACATTCAATGGATGAGGAAGGCTTTGCACAAAACGTAGACAGCGATTTTGTGTGGCTTTGATTACAATAGTTCAACTGCAACAGCAGTCTTCAATATTCTTCTATTATTTTTTAGGTAAACTCGTTGGTTATTCGATATTTATTAGCTTTCATACTGTCTCTTTTGAGTACTACTTCCGCTTGGGCAAACGACACTTTGCCCGATCATATCGCGGGCGCCTTGTGTGTAGTACGTGCTGATAACCAAATCGTGTTGGTTGATGAGTTGATCACCGGTCAATTGTCTCTACCGGGAGGCACTGTTGTTTCAGGTGAGCCGCCAGCCGTCGCGGCGCAACGTGAAACGTGGGAAGAGGCTGGTTTGTCGGTAACGGTCGGTGATGTGCTAGGTTATACCGACAGTGCCGTCGTGTTTGATTGTATTTCTGACTCTGAAGTGATCAGTTACAAGGCTCGAAATGAGTTAGGTGGCTTTGAGCTGCCGATTTGGTTTGCTCCTCATTATGGCGTGGAAGTCAGCCGAGCGATGTTACTTCCTCCTACTGAATTGCAAGATCACCAATACCGCTACCCAGAACAGTGGTCTGAGATTAACGAGCTGTTTTTATCTGCGACAGATCAACCGGTGACGTATGTGACTGAGCTGGTGGGCGCGGCACCCAAAGTCCATCAAGTTGAATTAAATTGGATTGTGTCACTTCAAAACACGTTCGATAAGATGCCAAGCGTATTTGCGAATACTGTGCTTTTGACTGACTTGTTGGCCAAGCCATGGGTCTTCATTGTGATATTGCCGTTAATTGCTTGGTACTTTGGCCGTAACTTCGCGTTGAAGTTTGGCTTCACTTTGATCTCGGTGACACTACTTACTTTAATCGCGCACCAAGGTTTTGGTTTTCCACGTCCACACGCTTACTTGCCAACATTGAAACTGGTGATGAGCAGTGGGTATAGTTTTCCAAGTCTGTTGGCTGCCTTGTGGGTCAGTTTAACCTTGTTAGTCTTTTGGAAACTAAAGCGCCTCTTGGAGCAAAAAGCCATTCTGGTAGTGCTCGCTGGCCTGCTGTGGATCATGCTATTTAAGTCTTATTCAGGTAGTGCGTTTTTTAGTGATGTATTAATGGGTGGCGTATTAGGCGCTTTAACGACGTGGCATATCGTGAGATTAGACGCGAAACCGGATGTTGATATTAGCGCCTTATTGAGTTCTAAAGGTGTTTGGTGGGCATTGTGCTTACTGTCGATTGTTCTGACGGTGATATGGCCACTGCCAACATTCTCATTCTGGGTGGCGATTTTGATGACGATTGCATGCCTAGTGACGTTAACAGACTCGAAACCTTTGGTTGGTCAGTTCTCATTCAAGATCGTTCTTGGAGTGATGGCGATGTTGTTAGCGGGAAATCTGCTGATTAGCTGGGCTGGAAGCTTTGTCTCTTTCAGCGGTATTGCTTCATTTATTGTTGAAACGTTACGTTTCCCAATCTTGATTCTGTTTGGTGTGGTGGCATTTCGTCTGCCATGGAAAAGAGAGTAAGCGACTCGACTAACACAAAATCAAAAAGGCTGTGCAGTGCACAGCCTTTGTCATTTCTGAAACAAGCAAAAAGTAATTCTTATTAGAACCTGTTGAGCGTTTATGAGTTGAAGATAAACTTCTCAATCGCGACCGCTACACCATGGTCGTCGTTGCTAGCTGTGATGTGATCCGCCAGTTTCTTGGTTTCTTCCATTGCGTTTTCCATTGCAATGCCAAGGCCTGCGTATTCAAGCATATGGTGATCGTTTTCAGCATCACCCATGCAGATGACTTCTTCCGCTTTAATGCCTAAGTGTTTCGCTATCGCTTCAATACCGACACCCTTGTTTGATTTCGGGTTTAGGAACTCTAAGAAGAATGGTGCACTTTGTACGATAGTAAACTGAGTCTTAAGCTCTTGTGGCAACTTACCGATGATTTCAGTCAGCTTGCTTGGTTCAGCGACAATCATAGTTTTGATGATTTCGTGGTCATCTTCTAGTTGAGAAAAGTCGAACTCGGTTATATCTAAGCAATTAATACGCGCTTCAATACCAGTGTACTCATTGTTCTCAGGTGTGATTAAGCCGTGGATCTTGCTGAAAGCATGGACATAACCACCAAGCTGTTCAGCGAGGGCAGCAATCTCTTTTGCGGCTTTACCGTTGCTGATCTCACTGTGAATGATCTCTTTTGTCGATACGTTCTGAACCATAGAGCCGTTGTAGAAGAGTACAAAGTCATCTTCGCCGTCAATCGAAAGCTCATCTAATTTGCTTTGCATGCCTTCTAAAGGGCGACCAGAAGCGAGAACTACTTTCACACCTGCAGCTCGTGCTTTGGCGATTGCGTCTTTGTTCTCTTGAGAAATCACTTTTTCACTGTTGAGTAGTGTGCCATCCATATCAAGAGCAATCAGTTTGTACATGTTGTTCCTTACTAAAAAATTAAAAGCTAACGAAATCTATGGGCGAAAGGATAAGGGAACTTGAAAGTTCAGGCTAGGGCTTTGATCAACTCATTTATCAGTACTCATTTGTTTGACCAAAAGGGGGAAGTGCTTTAAGGTCTGCGGTTGATTAATTTCATCAAATGATTGAGCTGAGGGAAAGTTGTACAAGATTAATGAAATGTTTGAAACCATTCAGGGTGAGGGCGTGTTTACTGGCGTTCCCGCTGTTTTTGTTCGTCTGCAAATTTGCCCAGTGGGCTGTTCTTGGTGTGATACCAAGCAGACCTGGGAAGCGTTACCAGAAGAGGAAACCAGCCTTGGCGATATTATGGTTAAGACAGAAGATTCACCTACTTGGTCAGCAATCGATGCTCAAGGAATCGTGAATGAATATATCAAGCAAGGTTACACTGCTAAGCACATTGTGATTACTGGTGGTGAGCCATGCATTTATGATCTTGTTCCTCTTACTGAAGCGTTTGAGCAGCACGGTTGTCGCTGTCAGATTGAGACTAGCGGAACATCAGAAGTTAAAGCCACACCGGACACTTGGGTTACGGTGTCACCGAAAGTGGCGATGAAAGCGAAACTGGAAATCTTAGATAGCGCCTTGCAACGTGCTAACGAAATTAAGCATCCAGTAGGTACAAGCAAAGACATCGAACAACTTGACGGTTTATTGGAGCGAGCAGCAGTTCCTAACGACACTGTTATCGCTCTGCAACCAATCAGCCAAAAAGACCGCGCTACTCAGCTTTGTATTGATACCTGCATTGAGCGCAATTGGCGCTTATCAATACAAACTCACAAATATTTGAGCATCGCATAGGTTGTATTTTTACTGGGCAAGATAAGTCGCTAGTAGAAGGTTCTCGTAAGGATTTAAGATGAAAAAAGCAGTGGTAGTATTCAGTGGTGGTCAAGACTCAACAACGTGTCTTGTTCAAGCATTAAAAGAGTATGATGAAGTTCATGCGATTACGTTTGATTATGGTCAGCGCCATAGACTCGAGATTGAAGTTGCTGAGTCATTGTCGAAAGAGCTTGGTGTGAAAGCGCACAAAGTGATGGATGTGACTCTGTTGAATGAACTGGCTATCAGCTCTTTGACTCGTGACGATATTCCTGTGTCTCATGAGCTGCAAGAGAATGGGCTGCCGAATTCATTCGTTCCTGGTCGTAATATTCTATTTCTGACTCTAGCGGGTATTTACGCTTACCAAATCGGTGCTGAAACCGTGATTACAGGTGTGTGTGAAACAGACTTTTCTGGTTACCCTGATTGTCGTAATGACTTTGTGAAGGCGATGAACTCTGCACTTGTACAAGGTATGGACAAGCAGCTTGATATCAAAACACCGCTAATGTGGTTAAACAAGGCTGAGACATGGGCGCTAGCAGACCAGTACTCAGCACTTGAACTTGTTAGAAACAAAACACTGACTTGTTACAACGGCATTGTTGGTGATGGCTGTGGCGATTGTCCGGCATGTGAACTGCGTAAAGTTGGCCTTAACGATTACCTCGGTGATCGCGAAAGCATCATGGCTGAGTTGGTTCGCAAACAGGCTGAGAATAAATAATTTCAGGTAAATCAATCGGTTCGTTATATGCATCAATAATGCAGTTTCGGCCGTTGCTTTTGGCTTGATAGAGTGCTTGGTCGAGCACTGAATACAAGTCATCAAAGTCACTTAATGCGTTTGAGGTTGCTAGATAAGCAAAACTCGCGGTCACATTAAGTGACTTTTTGCTTTCTGATAAAAAGACAGTGCTTGAAATGGCGTAGTGCAACTCTTCAACGCGTTCTCGTACCTCTGCTGGTGGGGTATCGGTTAACATGATGACAAATTCTTCACCCCCTAAGCGACCAAACAATTCACCATTCACTAAGTGTTTTCTAATTTGATCACTAATATGGACCAGTGCCCGATCACCAGTAGGGTGCCCATGCTCATCATTAATCTTCTTAAACTTATCTAGATCGAGCAGCACGAGCACATGCTGTTTGTCCGTCCCTTTACAGCGTTTCACTCTTTTGATTCTTCGAATTATCTCAGTTCGGCTATATGCTTTCGTTAAGCCATCAATTGCTGCTTTTGCGCGAACCGTTTTGTTTATCAATACCGTGAAGCTTGCAGCGCAAAGCAACAGAATAACAACGATGTTGTACATCCATCTTTGATGTTCCATTTTTTCAATTTGAACGCGGTCGAGTTTCGTCTGATGTGTCAGGAAAGAGCTTTCTAGTTCTTGTTCATATTTGGCGTGCGTCAGGCCGAGCGCTTCGAGTGCGAGTCGATTGTCGATATCTCTAGCTTCCATTTGTATTGACGAGTATCGCTGGTAGAAATAGAAAGCTTGTTGGTAATCGCTGAGTGATTGATGAATATCAGAAAGCTGAAGAAGTGACTGCGCGATGTATTTATGCCTTGTGACTTGTTCAGCTAATTCTAGCGCTTGTTGAGCATAGTTGAGTGCTTCCGTTGGCAGTTTCTGTTCTTCGAACATATCGCTGATCGCCAAGTAAGCATTGATGCGAATGACATCATTGCTCAGTTCGCTCGAAGCTGAAAGAGACTCAATTAGGTAGGTTCTCGCCACATCATAGTTTTTCGTTTGAGTGTACGCTTTTCCTAAGCCAAGACTTGTGAGTGCAATACCGTAGCTATGCGACGTTGAGCTCAGCAGTGTTCTTGCTGTCTGAAAGTGGTGAATTGCTAGTTCACTTTGCTCTTGGTTAAGGTAGAGATCCGCAAGGCTGTGATGCACTTGTGCTTTCATTAAATCTGAAGCGTTTACTCTGAGAATGAGAGCTTGCTCTAGATACTCCGCCGATTTTTCATATTGCTTTAATTCTTTGAGCAAGTTACCCACATCGTTGTAAACCCCTGAAATATCATGCCCTTGTGGAAACACGTTTATTAGTGATAGGTAGGTGTCTAGTGCAGCCCGATAGTCACTGCGGAAATGATGATTGTTCGCGATGACTCGATAAGTCCCGAATTTTGGTAATACAGGGTCAGCGATGTCATGTAAATCTGACTGAAGGGCAGAGCAGTAATAGTTCGCTTGATGGTATTTAGCTTGCTCGTTAAGCGATCGGCATAGCTGGTACTTTAGTAAGGCTTTACCAGTTAAATCACTGCGAGATTGCATTTTCGCCAAAAGTGTTAGAAAGCCTTGTTGTGCTTGTTCATATTGGCCTTTGCCGTCTTTCCTCAGAGCAGAAATAAACGCTGTTTCTATCGCTTGGTAGTCATTGTCGTTTGAAGCGATTCCGTAGAACGGCTGATCTCGGTGGCTCATGTATTGATACAGAAGAGACGCAAGGTAAAGCTTATCTCCATAAACCGTTGAGCCGATGTAGCGTGTTTGCAGCATGTTTAATGCGCGCTCAGGAGAGTGGTTTAAAGTAGAGAGATAAAGCGCGTTCCAATCAGCATTTGGAGTAGAGCTTAGATTGGAGGTATAGACTGGTGAATTGTGGTCACGATCTGATGTTGATACTTGGCTATAAGAACAAAAGCTAATGAATAGTAGAAAGGTAACAAAAACGAAGTGATTCACAAGAGACGATCAATCAGATAAAAAACGATATTCTATTATTAGTTTGATGTTGCTTCAAATTTTGAATGGTGCGACTACGTGGTTATGCGAGGTAGGTCTCTAATTTATTGATACTAATCAGAGGTATATCGATCGCGCGAATCGTGCGACCGATATCGGAAATTAGATGTATAATTTCGCTAGGTCAGAAGGCTCAAGTTCTTTGCCTTCTAATGTTGCATTCCAGTTAGTACCAACAAGAACGCCGTCTTCAGCAAGAGTCAGTAACCAATCTTCTACAAAGATATCTAGTGGAATTTCTAATACTTCGAAGTCAGCCCACTCTTCAACGTTGTGAGTTTGAGCATCTTCTTTTGAAGACCAGAATGGCATCACTTCGCTGTTTTCGAATTCACTTGAGTCACATGCTAGCCAACCTTCTTCGTTGCGAAGGCCCCATACCAGTTTAGTTTCTTGTGTTTCAGAAACGAAAAGTTCTAGATTTGCTTGAGTATCAGCTGTTAGTTTGCTCATGGATTAATTCTCTATGTTGATAACGTGGCAAGATTAACATTATAGACGGCTTAGGTATATGCTATTCAAGGAATTATCACCATACTGAAACGTTAACTTAAGATAACGTTTCAGTATGGTAAAAGCTGGGTACGCCTACTTTTTAATTTTGGTGAAGATGTGCCATTCTTCTTTGATATTACCCTTAAATCCAACAACGGAAGCAACAACTTTTCGATGTAGTGCGTGATTGATTTGGGTGTCATCACTGCTGAATTCAGAATCACCATGACCTACGATGCTGACTCTAGATGGCTGAATACCGTTGCTAATTAGCGCTCGTCTTACATGTGATGCACGTTCTTTCGAAAGCTTTAGGTTATGTTCCGCGTTACCTACTTTGCTGGCATAACCTTGCAATTCAATGCTGGTACTTTCGTAGCGCTTTAAAAATGCCGCCATTTGGCGTATCTGCCCTAGAAAGACAGGGTTTATTTCTGTTGAATTATTAGCGAAGAGTATATGCAGCTCTTTCTTTTCCGATGACTCGAAATATGATCCACAACCGTCGTTATCGATCTCGGCACCAATTTGTGTATCGGGACATAAATCTCGCGCGTTTATTACACCGTCATTGTCATCATCTTGAAGATCGTAAATTTGAGTGACCGGCGGTAGAGCGCGATATTCGAATTCATCTTCGTTGTTTTCAGCTAAAGCATTGGCAGATACAACCATGAAGCAAAGCGATAATACTGTGTTGGTAAGCTTCATTAATATTCCACCTTTTCATTCCATTCTTCTGGGATCTCAACTCGTAAACCGATGAGTAGGTTACCAGTTGCGTTCATTACGCGATATTTTGCGTATTGCTCGTCATACTTAGCATCTAAATAGCCTTTACGAGCTTCGAATAATTCATTCTCAGTGTTAAGTAAGTCGAGAAGGGTACGTTTACCGATACGGTATTGTTTCTCATATGAGATTACCGTGTCTGATGCCGAGTCTACGTGGTCAGATAGGAACTCTTTTTGCTGAACCGTTAAATCAAGTGCGCTCCATGATAGACGTAGACTCTCTTCTACATTGCGGTAAGTACTTTCGCGAAGGTCCTTGGCTTTGTTGAGTTGGTAGGCTGCACTTTCTGTGCGGTCTTGATCCGAACCACCATTGTAAAGGTTGTATCTTAAACGAACCATGGCAGAAAACTCATCGCTGCTGCCTTCTGTACCACCGGCGTCATCACGCCAAGTTTGAGCGGCTTCAAAAGAAACAGTCGGGTAGTTGGTACTCTTAGATTGTTTGTATTGGAACTTCGCTGAGTCAACATCGGCTTGTGCAATCTTAATGACTGGATGCTGGTTAAACGCTTTTGCCAACGCACCATCAACGGTATAAGGAATTGCACCCGCATCTGCGCGAGGGAAAGTTAACCCTAAAGGAGATTGACCAACAAGTCTTTTAAACTGAGTATGCGTATCAAAAAGGTTGTTTTGAGCAGCAAGCAAATTCCCGTGCGCTTTCGCAATACGAGCTTCAACTTGTGACATATCTGCGGTTGAACCAATACCTGATTCCACGCGCTTACGAATATCGTTATATATCTCTTTGTGCGTCGCTAAGTTACTTTCCGAAAGAGAAAGCACTTCATAGGCTTTCACTGCATCAAGATAAACCTTTGTTACTTCTAAAGCGATGTCTTGCGCGTTAGATAGTAGTTGATAGCGCACGGACTCTGCATCAGCCGCAGTACGGTCAATATCATTGGATGTATTAGCGCCATCCCATATTAACTGGGTCAAGGTGATCGTTGCTTCTTTTCTAGTCAGATCGGTAGTGTCTTGGTTGGTTGCTAGATCAGTATGTTCATAACCAATCCCACCATCTAAGTCTATACTTGGTCGATAAGCACCACCAGAAGCGTCGTTAAGATAACGCTTACTGATATATTCGTTATAAGCACTTTTGATTTCAGGGTTGCTTTCTAATGTAAACGCAACGGCTTGCTCTAAGGTTTGTGCTGTTGTCGGCAAACTTAGCGCTATAGCTAACCCTAATGTTGTCGTTTGAATGTAATTCAATTTCCATCTCTCCAAATTGGACTGCATCTAAACCTACGCTTTTTAATGTGCTAGATACGAAATTTAGATGAACCGCCAAAAAAATAACGTTCGCTCGAGAAGCTACCGTAAATGGTTGTAAAGTTGTTAACAGTTTGCTGTGCGTTTTATGATGATTTTGAGAACGTCAATTTTACGTTTTTAGCTCTGTTATTTTTCGCAAACACAATAACTTATATTGATAGTGTGAGCACTTTCATTATTGTGTGATGTGATCAGCGTCATTACCTTGTCACTCGGTATGTTAAATGTACGATTCATAACAAATAAGGATTAAGGTGTTGCGCAGCCAACACTAAATCCCGAGTGTTGAACAAGCCCGAAGCCACTTTGTTAAGTAAATTGTACGATTGAACTTGAAGGGCACATCGCTTTGAGGCTTTTCTCAAGGCGAGCGGGGTCAAGATAAGGTTGCGATAGCAATCTTATCAACCAGTTAGCTATTTTTCGTTTCTTTCGTCGTCACATCTCCTTTGATTTCGTCAATGCCATTCTCCTTATTATCAAATGCCTTTCGGCTACATGGGTCGGCTCACTCCAACACACGCCATCTCATGCTCACAGCAAGGGCAGATTCTTATCGCTTTGCTCCTTATCGGTGCCGTTAGCGGCGGCATCATATAGACCAAGTTCAATAACAGCAGTTGAATGCGGGCTCTTAAGGCGTGAGCTTGACCACGTAAAAATCCGTAGTCTCGTACTCTCTGCAACCCTTTGGGCAGCACGTGTTGCAAAATGAGCAGCAAAAACTTCAGAATGGGCAAGGTGCGCGTTCGCCATGCATTGGTCTGACTCTCTTTATAGCGGAAGGTGACAGTATCATCTGTGATACTGATGATGTCTTCAT